>JAGPVI010000123.1 GCA_018067115.1 Bizionia sp.
AATATTGATTATGTTTTTTTAGTTCAAAGGCTAATAAAATCGACGAAGTGCAAAGTGTTAAAAATCAGTTAAATAACATTGTTTATCTAATGTAAGAAATTTAATACGCTCTTTCCTTATTGCCTTCATAAAAATTAATAAATGCTCTGTTTACAACTCTATTTCCTCCTGGTGTAGGGTAGTTTCCTGTAAAATACCAATCTCCTAAATGATCTGGACAAGCAATATGTAAATTTTCTACGGGTTGAAAAATAATTTCAACCTCTGCATTAACAGTATCATCACTTAATAGTTGAGATATTTTAGCCGATATTTCTTCGGGAGTAAACGAGTCGTAAATTTCTTTTACAAAGTTTTTAATCTCTGTATCTTTTAAATCTACTTGCTGTATACATTTTTCGTAAACGTCTTTAACAACATGCCATTTGTTATTGTCTTTTAATAACTCTAAAGCAGCGTTAAAAGCGACTAAGCTCTCAAGGTTAGCCATATCAATACCGTAGCAATCTGGATAACGAATTTGTGGAGCAGAAGACACAACTACAATCTTTTTAGGATGTAGTCTGTCCATCATTTTAATAATACTCTTTTTAAGCGTTGTACCACGCACAATACTATCGTCTATAATAACAAGATTGTCTGTGGGTTTAATAACACCATAGGTGACATCGTAAACGTGCGCTACTAAATCATCGCGACTACTATCTTCTGTAATAAACGTTCTTAGTTTGGCATCTTTTATGGCTATTTTCTCAATGCGTGGTCTTTCCGATAGAATATCGGTTACCGTTTGCGCACTTAAATTGCCATTACCATCTAAAATGGCTTGTGTTTTTTTCTTGTTTAAATGCTCTTCAACAGTTTCTATCATTCCAAAAAATGACGTTTCAGCCGTGTTTGGAATAAATGAAAATACGGTGTTTTTAGTGTCATTATCAATAGCTTCTAAAACTTTCGGCATTAATAACTTTCCTAATTTTTTTCGTTCTTGATATATTTCAGCATCACTTCCTCTAGAAAAATAAATACGTTCGAAAGAACATGATTTACGCTCTAATGGTTCTAATATTTTTTTTATCGATACTTTACCAGATTTTTCGGTAATAATAGCATGACCAGGTTCTAATTCTTTAACATCATCGAACTCTACATTAAAAGCTGTTTGAATTACTGGGCGCTCTGAAGCAACTACAACAACCTCGTCGTCCATATAGTAATATGCTGGGCGAATTCCTGCAGGATCTCTTAAAACGAAAGAATCACCATGTCCTAGTAAGCCAGCAATAGCATAACCACCATCCCAGTTTTTTGCTGCACGTCTTAATATCTTAGCAACATTTAAACGTTCGGCAATTAAGGGAGAGCATTCGGCTTTTTTATAGCCTTCTTTTTTTAATTTTTTGTAAATTTTATCTACAGAATCATCTAAGAAATGCCCAATTTTCTCCATTATAGTAATGGTATCAGTATATTCTTTAGGATGCTGCCCTAAGTCGATAAGATTTTGGAACAATTCTTTAACAGTAGTCATATTAAAGTTTCCAGCAAGAATAAGGTTTCTGTGCATCCAGTTGTTTTGTCTTAAAAACGGATGTACACTTTCTACACTATTTTTACCAAAAGTACCATAACGCACGTGTCCTAAAAACAACTCGCCAATATATGGGATATTCCTTTTTTGTAACGCTACATCATCGTTATATTCTGGATGTGTTGTAAGTTCTTTGTTAATACGATCGTTAATTTGAGCAAAAATATCCTGTATAGGTTGCTGTTCTATAGACCGTACGCGGCTTATATAGCGTTCGCCAGGTTTAGTATCTAATTTTATGCTTGCAAAACCAGCACCATCTTGACCACGATTGTGTTGCTTTTCCATTAATAGATACATTTTATTTACTCCGTAAAATGCGGTTCCATATTTTTCTTTATAGAATTCTAATGGTTTTAAAAGTCTAACCATTGCAATTCCGCATTCGTGTTTTAAAGCATCACTCATTGTATAGTTGTTGTAGTAGTTGTTTTTTATTAAGTGTTACGTCCTCTGTTAAAGGAAATTAAAAAACGCGCTCTATTTAAGAGCGCGTTAGTTTATGTTAATTTAATTTCAAATTGTGTTAAGTCTTTAAATTGTTGAAGTCTTCCATATACTTCTTTATCCGTCAAATTCTCCATGCGTTCTGTGCCAAATTTCTCTACACAGAAGGACGCTAAGGTCGAGCCGTAAATAACGGCATTCTTCATGTTCTCGAAAGAAAGGTCTTCGGTTTTTGCTAAATAACCAGCAAAACCACCAGCGAAAGTGTCTCCGGCTCCGGTAGGATCGAAAACAGCTTCTAAAGGTAAAGCAGGGGCATAAAACACATCGTCTTTATGAAACAATAATGCGCCGTGTTCTCCTTTTTTTATAACCACGTATCTTGGTCCCATTTCCTGAATTTTTCTTGCTGCAACAACTAAAGAGTATTCTCCTGTTAATTGTCTCGCTTCTTCATCGTTAATGGTAATTACATCTACATTTTTAATAACTGCTAACAAATCATCTAAAGCAATATCCATCCAGAAATTCATAGTATCTAAAATGGCAAGCTTAGGTTTTTTGCTCATTTGGTCTAAAACGCCTTGCTGTACTAAAGGGTGTAAATTACCTAACATTACTATTTCGGCATCTTTGTAAGCTTCGGGTACAACAGGATTAAAATGTTCTAAAACATTGAGCTCTGTAACCAATGTGTCTCTAGAGTTCATATCGTTGTGGTATTTGCCGCTCCAAAAGAATGTTTTACCATCTTTTACAGTTTCAATTCCAGAAATATCAAGGTTTTTGCTTTCTAACAAATCTAAGTGCTCTTTCGGGAAATCGCCACCTATAATAGATACCAAAGTAGCATCTACATTAAAGTTTGAAGCCGATAAGCCAATGTAAGTGGCAGCACCACCAAGTATTTTATCTGTTTTACCAAAAGGAGTTTCAATAGCATCAAAAGCGACTGTTCCTACTACAACTAATTTGCTCATAAATTGTATTCTATATTTTTTGCAAAGTTACGTATTTTTTTTTCTGTTGAAGCAAACGATTTTAAAAGGATACCGTGCTTCAATTATTTTCTGCCAAAATCTGCAGGAATTTCGCCCCAAGCTTTTGTTTCCCATTTTACAATGGTAGTAGAATAGTCGTTATTTTTAAGCCAAATTACAGCGCGATCTACTAAATCGTAAACAGGTTTGTTTTTAGCAGTGCGTTCTAACTTACTATTACAGGTTTTTTTGCGCACCCAACTCATAGCTGTTTTCGAGTCTGTATATAGAATACGATCGCTATTATGTTTTTTTAGAAAACTTAAACCGTGAACAAGGGCTAGAAATTCGCCAATATTATTGGTGCCCTGTTCAAAAGGGCCTTGAATAAATAATTGTTTTTTCGACTTGGTATCGACACCGCGATATTCCATAATACCAGGGTTTCCACTGGAAGCGGCGTCGACAGCAATGGAGTTGTAATTAGGAAGTCCTATTTTTTTTAGCTGAAGTGCAGACAACTCGGTTTTAAAAGATTGACTTTTCCCTATATAATCGAAATAATTACCGTCTAATGCTTTTTCTGCAGCAGCAAGAGAGGGGAAAGACTTGTATTGTGCGCCTTCAAAATTTTTAATGTGCTTTTTACATACATTCCAAGAATCGAAAACCCCGGTTTTGTGGCCTTTCCAAATGGTGTAATATTTTTTTTTCTTTGAGCTCATTTTCAGTTTAGGTACTCACAAAATAGAGAGTAGACAGTTAGCTGTTATAAAAGAGAGATTTATATTTGTTTTGAAAACGAAGACCTATTATTAATAGCCTTCATTTTATATTAAAGGACGCGTTATTTTTCTGAAGTTAAAAGCTTTTCTACAACTAAAGGAAAGTGTTTCATTTCTAAATTGTGGATTTTCTTAGCAACATCATTAGCCGAATCTGTCGTTTTCACTTCGCATTTTGCTTGAAAAATGATCGCTCCTTCATCATAATTCTCATTTACGTAGTGAATTGTGATGCCAGTTTCAATTTCTTTGTTGTTTACAACCGCCTCGTGAACATGATTTCCATACATCCCTTTTCCTCCATATTTTGGGAGTAAAGCAGGGTGGATATTAATCACTTTATTTGGGAATTCAGCAATAATATTCTCTGGGAATTTCCATAAAAAACCAGCGAGTACAATGAGGTCGGGTTGCGATGCTTTTAGAATATTAAGCACGTCTTCGGTTTTGGTAAACGCAGTTCTATTAAAAGATAAGGCGCTAACATTCAATTTCTTACAGCGGTCTAAAACTTTGGCATAGGGATTGTTAGTAAGTACTTGTATAACAGAAGTATTATCTCTGTTTTGAAAAAAAGTTATCAAATTTTCAGCATTAGTTCCGCCTCCGGAAGCAAAAATTACAATACGTTTCATTTACAGATATAATGTTTAAATTGTGACCACAAAAAAAAGAATAATTATTAACAATTATACGGTAAATATCAAATAGTTAAAGTTTATTTATTAAATTACAACCACATTTTTGAAAGAAAGATGTGTTTTAAAATAAAGTTTTTTATTTTTGCCTCTTAATTAAAACTAAAAAAATTAAAATTATGTCAGACATTGCATCAAGAGTAAAAGCGATCATCGTAGACAAATTAGGTGTTGATGAAAACGAAGTTGTAACTGAAGCGAGCTTCACGAACGATTTAGGAGCAGATTCATTAGACACTGTTGAACTAATAATGGAATTCGAAAAAGAATTTGATATCCAAATTCCAGACGATCAAGCAGAGAACATTGCAACAGTTGGTCAAGCAGTATCTTATATTGAAGCTGCAAAATAAGCATTAGAAATTTATGGAATTAAAGCGAGTTGTAGTAACGGGGCTAGGAGCATTGACGCCTATAGGGAATACCAAAGATGAATATTGGGAAGCTTTATTAAATGGTAAAAGTGGTGCTGCACCAATAACCTATTTTGACACTGAAAAGTTCAAGACAAAATTCGCTTGTGAATTAAAAAACTTCAACGCGACCGATTTTCTTGATAGAAAAGAGGCTCGTAAAATGGACAGGTTTACGCAGTACGCAATGGTCGCATCTGATGAGGCTATTGCGGACTCTAAACTAGATTTAGACACCGTAAATAAGTTACGTGTTGGAGTGATTTGGGGAGCAGGAATTGGTGGTTTAGAAACGTTTCAAAACGAAATGGTTAACTTCTGTGAAGGAGATGGAACACCAAGGTTTAATCCTTTTTTTATTCCTAAAATGATTGCAGATATAGCACCAGGAAACATATCTATTAAAAATGGATTTATGGGGCCTAATTACACAACAGTTTCTGCCTGTGCCTCTTCTGCAAATGCTATGATCGATGCGCTAAACTATATTCGTTTA
Source organism: Bizionia sp. (assembly GCA_018067115.1). GTDB lineage: Bacteria > Bacteroidota > Bacteroidia > Flavobacteriales > Flavobacteriaceae > Bizionia. Next base: position 5,411 of record JAGPVI010000123.1, read on the forward strand.
GGACAGTGCGATGTAATAGTAACCGGAGGAAGTGAAGCCGCAGTAACTATTGCTGGAATGGGTGGATTTAATGCTATGCACGCTTTATCAACTAGAAACGAAAGTCCAGAAACAGCATCGAGACCTTTTGATGCGACAAGAGATGGCTTTGTTTTAGGAGAAGGAGCAGGCGCAATAATTCTTGAAGAATACGAACATGCTAAAGCTAGAGGGGCGAAAATTTATGTCGAAGTTTTAGGTGGTGGTATGTCTTCAGACGCTTACCATATGACGGCACCGCATCCAGAAGGAATTGGCGTTATCGCAGTGATGAAAAATTGTCTAGAAAATGCAGGTTTAGAACCTGAAGCAGTAGACCATATTAACACCCACGGTACATCGACACCTTTAGGTGATGTTGCAGAATTAAAAGCAATTTCAGAAGTTTTTGGCGCGCATGCTAAAAATATCAATATTAACTCTACAAAGTCTATGACTGGACACTTGTTAGGAGCTGCTGGAGCTATAGAAGCTATTGCCTCTATATTGTCTATAGAGCATGGTATTATACCTCCAACAATTAACCATACTACGGTAGACGAAAATATAAATTCAGAATTAAACCTAACTTTAAACAAACCTCAAAAAAGAGACGTTAGAGTCGCTATGAGTAATACCTTCGGGTTTGGTGGGCATAATGCTTGCGTGTTGTTTAAAAAATTAGATTAGATTCTCAATGAAAAGTATTCGTAACATATTTAATTCCCGTTCTAAAGACAACGGGATTTTTTTTGCGACAATTTCAAAAATTATTGGTTTTAAACCAAAAACCATAGAGCATTACCAGACGGCATTCACTCATCGCTCTATGAACATTAAAAATAGCAAAGGGCACACTGTAAATTACGAGCGTCTAGAATTTCTAGGCGATGCTATGTTGGGTTCTGTAATTGCACACCATTTGTACAGTGAGGTTCCTAGTGGAGACGAAGGATATTTAACCAAAATGCGTTCTAAAATTGTAAGTCGCGAGCACTTAAACGAACTCGGAAAAGACTTAGGACTTATTAAGTTAGTCGAAAGTAAAATACCTAAAGGTCAATTTGGTGATAATATTCACGGTAATTTATTCGAGTCTATTGTTGGAGCTATTTTCTTAGATCGCGGGTACTCCTATTGCGAAAAATTTATTCACGATAAAGTAATCGATCCTTTCGTAGATATCGAGAAACTGGAAGGTAAAGTGATTAGTTATAAGAGCTTACTTATAGAATGGTGCCAAAAAGAAAAGAAAACTTTCAATTACAATGTGTATGAAGATACTGGTAATGATGAGGTTAAACACTTTTCTGTTAAACTCTCTATAGACGATAAAGTCATTGCAAAAGCACGAGCTACTTCAAAAAAGAAAGCTGAAGAGAAAGCCTCAAAACGGGCGTTTTTTGCTTTCCAAGAAGCGATTACAAAATCGTTAGACGAGTAATTAATTGGTGTAACTTAGCGCTTTTCTTCGCGTAAATAGGGCTATCTTCATTCCTTCATATTTCACATTAAGATTACATAAAATAATAGGGTCTAAAAACTAATAATATTATATTTACGCTGTAAAATAGTGTAATCAAATGGCCATAAAAAGATTAGTTTTAGATGATTTTTTCGACGACGAAGAATTTACACTTATAGGTATTCATTCTAGTTTAGAAGACTTTAGGTTGGCATATCTTATTAATAAACATCTTCAAATACATCTAAGCAGAAAGCCTATAGATATGAAAAGTGATAATTTGGCGGCGCATTATTCTATTTTTGAATGGGTAGACGAAGCTCAACTTACCGTTTGGAATTTAGTCTCTAATAGTTGTAAAGTAGAACTGGTGCAACAACCAGAAATGGCCGACTCTTTATTTGGTGCTAGTAAAACAACCAAAACGTATTTTTTATTGCCCGAATTTAAGCGTGTTAATTATGTCTTAAAAATCGAAACGGAGCTGTCGGAACAAACCCAAAAGCTTATATTAAACACAATACAAGATATCAAACAAGTAGTGATGGCTCATTCTATCGATGCCGATCTGCTTAAATCAAAAGAAAATTTAATATTTAACTAATGCAGAAAAGAAAAAAGACAAAAATTGTTGCCACTTTGGGGCCAGCTACAAGCAATAAAACGGTGCTAAAGGCAATGTTAGACGCAGGAGCAAATGTATTTAGAATAAACTTTTCGCATGCAGATTACGAAGACGTAAAAGAACGCGTTAAAATGATTCGCGAGTTAAACGATGAGTTTGGCTACAACGCTTCTATATTAGGTGATTTACAAGGCCCTAAGTTGCGCGTAGGCGTTATGAAAGGAGAAGTGTTTGTAAATGCAGGCGATGAAATAATTTTTGCGACAGGAAAAAAGTTTATAGGCACAAAAGAACGTGTTTACATGACCTACGATAAATTTCCTCAAGATGCCAAACCAGGAGAACGTGTACTTTTGGACGATGGTAAATTAATATTCGAAGTCGTGTCTTCAAATGGCGTAGACGAAGTATTAACTAGAGTCATCCAAGGAGGGCCGTTGCGTTCTCGAAAAGGTGTAAACTTACCAAATACAAATATCTCTCAACCCGCTTTAACCGAAAAAGATATTGAAGACGCAATTTTTGCTTGCGAAATAGAAGTGGATTGGATGGCGTTATCTTTCGTGCGCCATGCCGAAGATTTAATGTTACTTCAAGAATTAATTAAAAAACACAGCGCTCATAAAATTCCAATTATAGCAAAAATAGAAAAGCCTGAAGCTGTAGAAAACATAGATAAAATTGTTGCTTACTGCGACGGATTAATGGTAGCAAGAGGAGATTTGGGAGTGGAAATCCCGGCCGAAGAAGTCCCATTAATTCAAAAGAAACTGGTGCATAAAGCTAAAAGTGCTAGGATTCCTGTAATTATTGCTACCCAAATGATGGAAACAATGATTACTAGTTTAACGCCAACGCGTGCCGAGGTCAACGACGTTGCCAACTCCGTGATGGATGGTGCCGATGCCGTAATGCTATCTGGCGAAACTAGCGTAGGGCAATATCCGGTCGAGGTTATCCAGCAAATGACTAATATTATTACTAGTGTCGAAGATTCAGATTTAATTAAAGTGCCACAATCGCCGCCACACGTGCGTACTAAGCGATTTATCACCAAATCTATATGTTATCACGCTGCTTTAATGGCAAACGATATTAATGCAAAAGCCATTACAACACTTACAAATAGTGGGTATACGGCGTTTCAAATTTCTGCTTGGAGACCAAGTGCACATATTTTAGTGTTTACGTCCAACAAGCGAATTTTAACGCAACTTAGCTTGCTTTGGGGTGTTAAAGCGTTCCATTACGACAAGTATGTAAGTACAGACGAAACGATCGAAGACGTTAATAAATTTGCTCTAGAGCAAGGATTTGTTAATAAAGGAGATATGTTGGTAAGTCTTGCAGCAATGCCTATTCAAGAAAAAGGAATGGTAAATACGTTACGTGTTTCAGAAATTTAAAAGTATTGGGGCGTTTCCATTTTAATACTTAAACTGGACCGCGCTATCCACTATATCTTTTGCAGTAAAAGCAAAAGGATGCCGTTACTATCGCTAACGCAAAAGTATTAAAACCCAAATTTAAGCTGTACACTTACAGTTTTAGATTCGGGTTTTTTTATGGCTTTTTCTGTATTTAAATTCGATAATGAAATGCCTAATAAACGCACAGAGTTATCTAGTTTTTCTTGGTATAGTAGTTCCTTTGCAGTCTCTAAAAGAAGATGTTTGTCGCTAATAAAATAAGGCAGTGTTTTACTACGCGTGTGCAAAGAGAAGTCACTGTATTTAATTTTTAGTGTAACCGTTTTTCCAGCCACTTTATTGCTTTTTAAGCGTTTAGAAACTTCTTCGGCAATACGGTCTAATTTTTCAAGCATAAATATTTCCGACGATAAATTGGTGCTAAACGTACGCTCGGCAGCCAGACTTTTACGCGTTCTATTCGGTTTTACTTCGCTATTATGTATTCCGCGAACAACATAATAGTAATAGCTTCCCGATTTGCCAAAATGTGACTGTAAAAAGTCTAGACTTTTTGTTTTTAAATCGGTTCCAGTAAATATTCCTTTTTGGTACATTTTTTCGGCTGTAACTTTTCCTATGCCATAAAACTTTCTAATGTCTAAAGCTTCTAGAAAGTCAAGAACCTCTTCTGGATTAACCGTTTTTTGTCCGTTAGGTTTGTTGTAATCACTAGCAACTTTGGCAATAAATTTATTAATAGAAATTCCTGCAGATGCTGTTAAGCCTACTTCATTTAAAATGCGTGCACGTATCTCCTCGGCAATTAGCGAGGCACTCGGGTTTCCTTTTTTATTTTCGGTAACATCGAGATAGGCTTCATCCAAAGAAAGCGGCTCTACGAGATCTGTATAGTCATAAAAAATCTTTCTAATTTTTGTAGAAATCTCCTTATAGCGGTCAAAGCGTGGGGGTACAAAGAGTAAATCTGGGCAATTTCGTTTCGCCATAACGCCACTCATTGCACTGCGTACACCAAATTTTCGTGCTTCGTAACTAGCAGCGGCTACCACACCTCGTAAGCCATTACCGCCTACTGCTAGGGGTTTACCTATAAGTTCAGGATTATCCAATTGTTCTACAGATGCATAAAAGGCATCCATATCAACATGAATAATTTTTCTAATGGGTAAGGCT
>JAGPVI010000164.1 GCA_018067115.1 Bizionia sp.
TTTTATTATAATGCCTGTTTAAGTACCTTTACTGGAAATGTGTATCGGTTCAAAGGAAAGTGGACAGATTTAAGGTATAGAAAAGAGACGGTTTTAGCAGGTATCAAAAGTGCGGATAACGCCTAACTTGATTATTAGTGGGGTCTATTTCTCAAGCCATTCAATTGCGGCTGATTCACCTCAAAAAATCTTGCCCTGATACCCAGCATTAATGAGAATTGTTTCCACAAAATGGTAACCAACCCACTAACTGTAATTTTAATGCCCTGATATTTGCATAATAGTAACAGGTATTACATCATTACCCATTTAATTCACAGGAAATACTTTTGTCTGGCTCGCCTTTTCTGCGGCGAATAATATTGCCGATATTAGATTTGGATTGCTCTTTTCTATTTTGAGATTGCTCGTTGAGTTCAAGCATTTTTCGAAGTTGAAATTCTAACTTTTTAAATTTCTCTTTCACCCTTACCCCTGTTTATCTTTGTGGTCGACACTGATATTTTAAAACAAGCAACCCTACTATATTATTTAAAGATTTCTTCAATTTAGAATGGGCAGGATACACCTTACCTTTTTTTGCGCTATAATATTTTCAAGTATAACTATCACACATAATTCATCGTTATATTTTAAGGGTTCGGTAGTCACAAACATCTGAATTTGCTCAACCTTATCACCTCTTACCAGCTGAATATTAGTCTTTTCTCTGACAACCCCGCTGCCACCGTAAGACTTTCTAACAGAATTTCTTATCACGCATTCTTTACAAGCTTCACTCTCTCCGCAACCATCCGGCATTGAATGAACACAGTTGAAAGCATCTCCACATCCAACTTTGTTGACCCGATACAACTCAATATCAATTAGAGAAATTGCCGCCAAATTGTACACATGGATTCTTACGTCATCGTCCATTAAGAAAATAGGGAAAGGGATTTTATCTAAAATAGTGTTTAAAAAATCATCGTTGTCTAAGGACTTTTTCACAAAGATTGCCTCTTAGAATATTTTATACAAATCACTGTTTAATTGGAGTGCTTTTTAATAAATTCCTATTCCAAGAATAAAGCATTTGGGGTGAAGACATGTAACTTGTTACATCCGCCTTCGAGATGTATAATTGAAGGCTTAATTTCAGAACATTTAATATTTCAAGCTTCATTTTTTTACTGTCACAGTTGGAAATCAAACCTTAGAACTTGCAGAAATCATTTTTGGGAAAACTACAAAAACAAGACAAGGCTATTTCTAAACCCTCCGAAAAAACATATCTGTTATTCTGATTTTCTTGGTTTTAATCTTCTATCAAGTCTTTTTCTTCGGTTCTGGTCAGACCTACGCTCAGGAATATGCGTGTCATATGAGTATTGACGTCGATCTACTCCTGAACGTTTCTCTCTATTATCAGCAGAAAATATCACAACTTTATTTCCACATGAAATTTTATGCTTTAACGCAAAAGTAATCTTTCGTTTTGTTTTCTTTCTGCATGGGTAACCTTGTTCTATCCGCGTAACCGTCTTGGGTGATATATTGGCCTTTTTAGCAAGCTCGGTTTTGCTAATTAAATGCAATTCTCTAATTACTCTGAGGGGGTTTTTATTCATTTTCCGAAATCTAAAGTATTTTTAGTCTTATCTTGTGCTGTTTTTTAGCTATGTAGTAAAATAATGTGGATTTTAATGAAATCGTGAACTCCCGAGTTGCTATGCATTCATATATCGAATCGAAAAGCCTTAAATCAGCTTAGTTGGCAAATAGAATGCTCATTATTATCTGTATTTTCGCAATAAACAGGAAAGAAGTAAATATTAAAAGACTATAAGTTTATTATAAGGTAAAAACTTATGTTATGGGAAAGACAAAAGAAAAGATCTTAAGTTGGTTTTTGTGTTTCGAAGGCCTAGTTTTTTTCTAAGATTGTTACGGTGAAAATCAACCGCGCCTGTGGTGGAATTCAAGAATTCAGATATCTCTTTGGTTGTCTTGCCGTCTTTAATAAGCCCAGCGATTTGAATTTCCTTAGGTGTAAGATCAAAATATTTCGAGGACAGCTGGTGCAGAAAGGGTGCAAGAACGTCCTCAAGGTTTGATTTAACAATATCTAAATATACAGCCTGTTGATCGTTTAGTAGACTCTTATTCAATTTTTCAACATAAGGGAAAACAAGTGTTTTTACATTCGCAACAACCTTTTCTTCCAATTCTTTTTTATCTTCGTCCCTTTGTTTAAGGAGAACTTTCAATGCAGCGTTAACTTCTTCAAGTTCATGAGTTTTATTTTCCAATTCTTTCCTTCTTTCTTTTAGGGCTAATTCAGTGCGCCTGTGATCTTCTATTTCATTTTTCAAACGCTCATTTGCCTTCACTAATTCATAAGTACGTCTCTCGACTTTCATTTCCAATTCATCATGTGCTTGTCGAAGGGTCTCTTCTGCCCGTTTTCTGTCGTCTACGTCGTTAACTACTGTTATTCTGACGTCTTTACCTTTATATCGTGTCATTTTCCCGCGGATCTCAGTATGAAAAGTTGTTCCATCTTTTCTTTGTGCTACTACTTCATATGGTTTTTCATGCCCTGATAACATATTATGCTTTACTAATTCC
>JAGPVI010000165.1 GCA_018067115.1 Bizionia sp.
TAGTTTAAAATTGATTACATTTAGTACAACTAAAAACTAATATTAACTTAAAAACCACTAAAAAATGAAAAAATTAGCATACACTTTTATTGTATTATTTACAATGGCGACTGTTTTTACAGGATGCAGAGATGAAAAATCTGCAGGAGACGCTATTGAAGATGTAGCAGATGATATTGAGGATGCAGTAGATTAATTACTGTAGCTATAACATAATTAGTTATTATAACTAGTTAGCTTAAAGTCTCGGGATACCGAGGCTTTTTCTATTTTTAAATACTGAAATCTATTAATAAGAATGAATGCAACGCCAATATTTAAATTCCTCGATACACTAGAAAAAAACAATAACAGAGAATGGTTTGCCGACAATAAACAAGAGTTTAGAATTATTGAAACAGAAATTAAAATTGTTTTTAATACTATTTTAGAAGCTTTGAATACGCACGATAATGTCGATAAAGTAAAGATTTTTAGAATTTATCGAGACGTTCGATTTTCAAAAAATAAATTACCATATAAAACTCATTTTGGTGGTTCGTTCCATAGGGTAAAGCCAGAATTAAGAGGGGGGTATTATTTACAGATTCAACCAAATAATAAAAGTTTTATGGCCGCAGGATTTTGGGCCCCTGAACCAGCCGATTTATTAAGAATCCGCAAAGAATTTGAAACGGATGCCAGTGAGATGCGGGAAATTTTAGAGAATACAAACTTAAAAAATACGTGGGGTTCGTTAACAGGAGACGAAGTTAAAACAGCACCTAAAGGATTTAGCCGCGAACACGATAACATAGATTTAATACGGAAAAAACAATTTATATTCGTCAAAAACTTTACAGATTTAGAAGTTTTAGATCCCAATTTCACTAACGTGGTAAGTGATTCTTTTAAAGCTATTCGCCCATATTTTAACTATATGAGTAATGTGTTAACCACCGATTTAAATGGTGTCTCTACTATATAAGTAAAAATTAAGATTTAAACAAAGTATAATAAAATCGAAATAGCACGATTTTTAAAAACGTATTGCAGCCTTTGTAAAAGTGTTTTTAAAGTGTTTTGCGACCTTTTATACCCGTAGCACAGCCATAAAAATAATTAACTTTATCGACTTGAAAATATAATACATTAAAGATATTATATAAAGTATCTGCGTTTTTAAAGGCTTCCGTATAAATTCCAAGCATTTTATATGTTTCGGGGTTTCCTAAAAACAGTTTTCCAATAAGAGGAACGATTCTTTGAAGATAAAACATATAAAAAGGGGTTATAATTTTACTGTTTGGTACAGAAACATCTATAAGAGAAAATTGTCCTCCAGGTTTTAGTATTCTATTAATTTCGAACGCTAATTGTTCAAGTTGCTCGTTATTAAATGTCTTTAAACCAAAACCAGAAATAACGTAATCTGCGGCATGATCTGGAATGGAGTTATTAAATATATTTTCTTTTAAAACCTCTATGTTGTAGTCTTTATATTTTAATTTCTTTTTCTCTGCTTCGAGAATCATTTCCGACGAAAAATCTAAAGCGATCAGTTTAGAGTATTTATTGCTATTTTTTAAAATAGGGGCCCAGCATTCTCCCATTCCCGTCATTAAATCGACTGTTGTTTTGCCTTTTGCAATAGAGACCTCCTTAACACATTGCTTTCGCCATCGTTCACTAAAACCAAAAGAGGTTATATAATTCATTTTAGAATAAGACGTGCTCATTTTATCAAATAGTGTTTCTACATATTTGGGCTCATAAATGTCGTTCATTAAAAAAATGTGTTTAGAGAAAAAAACGATTATAAAATTTCTAAAATGGTATAGTTTTTATCGTTAAATGTAAAATTATCCCCTATAGACTTACCTTTTAAGAGTTGTCCAATTGGAGATTGTAAAGAGATGGCGTAATATATATCGTTATTAATGTCAATTTGCCCGACACTAGTAGACAGGTAGAAAACAATAGATTCTGTTTTAACGATGCTTCCTAATGCCGCAGTTGTGTAGGTGTAATTTGGATTAATTTGGGCCAGAAATTCACGTGTTTTAAGCACTTCATTTAAATAACCCGCATTTTTTTCGAGATCGTTTAAAAGTTTTCCGTTACCAGAATCTTCACCTTCAGACTCTTTATCGTTATTTTCAATAGCTTCATTAACTAAAGCGATTTCATTTCTGTAATCTGTAATGCGTTTTTCAACATTATCTTTACAAGCTTGTAATAGGAGTTTTTTTATAGTCATTGCTAATTAAACAGCAGATAAAATTTGAGATTTTTCGAATATTTGTATGTTACTATGTAGGCGCTCTCGTATTATATTTATTAATCTTTTATTTAAAGCTGAAGAATTTTTAATGTAAATTCCATATTCTTCAACTGTAAATTGGCCAATGACCATACCTTTTAATGCGTTTCGTAATTTAATGTCTTTTTGAAGCGCATTTTCAATATAGTGTAGGCGTCTTTCTAACGTTAATTGATAAAATACATTTTTGTGTTTTGCTATATAGTTTCTAAACACCTCTATAAACAATTCACTTTGTAATTTAATAATGGGACGTAAGGTTTTATTTTGAAACCGTTCGTCGTTACTCATATTTTCAGTGATTTTAATCGATGATATCACTGGTCTAATCGCTAATAAATGCTCTTTTCGTGTGTTCATAATTTCTAAATCCTTTGATATAAAGGTACAGACAAAGATATCTTGATAATTTGCATTAAAATTAACTTGTTAACTAGTTTATCAACAATTATCTTTATAAAAAAATATTAAAAATGAAGTTCGGCAGTGTAAACGATCCAGAGAATATAGATTTCACATTACCTAAAGACCATAGCGATACGTATAAAGTTCTAAATAGTAATAAGAATCAAATAGTGCCTAAAATACACGTAGGTTGTGCAAAATGGAATAAAGCTGATTTAAAAGGATTTTATCCAAAAGGCACAAAGGATGAGTTGGTGTATTATGCCTCTCAATTTAATTCTATAGAGTTAAACGCGACTTTTTATAGGATCTTCTCTGCAGATCAGTTTACTAATTGGTACAGTAAAACGCCAACAGGTTTTAAATTCTTTCCAAAAATATTTCAAGATATTAGTCATTGGAAAAGATTAAATGGAGTAGATGCTGTGGTTAAAGATTATTTGTATAACGTGAGTCATTTAAAAGAAAAATTAGGCACTATTTTTTTACAGATGCATAATAATTTCACGCCCAAGAACTTTGATTTGGTATCTGATTTCATAGAGAAATGGCCGAAAGATATTCCGTTAGCTATCGAGTTTAGACATACTGATTGGTATAATAATAAGGAAGTTTCTACGGTCTTGTATAAACTATTAGAAGAACATAATATTTCTAATATTATTGTAGATACCGCTGGTAGGCGCGATATTATGCACATGCGTTTAACAAATACTTCTGCCTTTATTCGTTTTGTTGGCGCTAATCACGCTAGTGATTACCAACGATTAGACGATTGGGTACAGCGATTAAAAATATGGAAATCTGAAGGGATTCAGGAAATCAACTTTTTTATTCATCAAAATATAGAGCTAGAATCTCCTTTATTAGCAACTTACTTTATTAATGAAATAAATGAAAAGTTAGACTATAATATAAAATTACCCAACAGTGCAAGTAATCAAATTTCTCTGTTATAATTTTTTTAATAGAAAAGGAAATATAATGAAATTTAACACAATTTAATTTCTAAAGTCACGTTACATTGTCAGATATTGGGAAAGAGTAATTATAATTATAATATAATTTTAACATCTTGGTTATTAGTGATTTAAGATATTATTGTATATTCGCTCCGTTTTTAACTAACACTTAAAATCCCTTTAAAAAGTAATACGTTAAAATTTTTATTTAAAATAATAGATTTATAATATATGAATAAACACATCAAACGCAGCTGTCTTTTATTACTTCTTACCCTTAGTTTTTTAGGATATTCTCAGCAAAAATTGCCAATAAACTGTTTAAATGGCATAGAAAACATTTCTCAATTACAAGATAATTCACTCCAAGATATTTTAAATACCGAAATTAATTCTAACGCGCAATGGCGTCGTTTAATAGACTCTAAAAAAATGTCTATAGGTATTGTCGATTTAAGTGATGAGGCTAATATAAGGTATGCAGGTATTAACGATGAAGATATGATGTATGCTGCAAGTTTGCCTAAAATAGCTATTTTGTTAGCTGCTATGGATGCCATAGATAAAGGAGAGCTTAAAGATACTAAAGAAGTAAGAAATGATTTGCGATTAATGATTAGTAAATCGAATAACCAAGCGTCCACAAGAATGATTGATCGTTTAGGTTATGATAAAATTGAAGCTGTTTTAAGAGCTCCAGAAACCAATCTGTACGACGAGAAAGTTGGTGGTGGCTTATGGGTTGGTAAACGTTATGCAGCTTCAGGTAAGCGTCACCCAGAACCTATGAAAGGTTTAAGTCACGCGGCAACAACAAAGCAAGTGTGTAGTTTTTACTACCAGTTAGCGATGGGGAATTTAGTAAATACAAAACGCTCTAAAGAGATGTTAGATATTATGAAAGACCCTGCATTGCACCATAAATTTGTAAATACTTTAGATCGTATTGCACCAACAGCAAACGTCTATAGAAAATCTGGGTCGTGGAAAAATTTCCATTCAGATTCTGCTTTAGTTTGGGGTCCAAATAGAAAATATATTATCGTCGCTTTAATTGATGATAGTTATGGTGAGCAAATTATTAGAAATTTGGTAGAACCATTAGATAAAGTCTTAAAAAAATCACGTTATTTACTGTAAGAACTTCTAACAGTAAATTAGTATTACGTGTTTAAACAATTAATAAACAAAACATTTGGATTAAGAGATGGTGAAATATACATCTCTTTTTTAATGCAATTGTATGTGTTTTTAATTATCACCGTCTTACTTATTGTAAAACCCACTGTTAACGCTCTTTTTCTCTCGCGTTTAGGAGCTGAGCATTTACCTTATGGTTACCTGTTAGTTGCTGGTGTGGCGGTTGTAACTTCCTATTTTTATAATAAAGCGTTAAGAAAGTATTCTATACTTAACGTTACTATAATTTCGTTAATAAGCTTTAGTATAAGCTTTATTTTACTAAGTATTTTTATTCAGTTTTCGCTATTAAATAATGCACTTTTATATGTGTATTATTTAGGTGTCTCCCTTTTTGCCGTTATCGCAACTTCGCAATTCTGGATTCTAGCTAATATGGTTTATAATGCGCGAGAAGCCAAGCGCTTGTTTGGTTTTATTGGTGCGGGTGCCATTGCTGGTGGTATTTTTGGCGGTTATTTAACGAGTATTATTGTCTCCAACTTTGGTAACAAAGTAGTTGTATTATTAGCAGGAGTTTTAATTTTATTCTGTATCCCTATTTTAAAGAAAATATGGCGACTACGAATTCGTAAAATGAATATCTACGTACGTAAGCAACGAAAAGTGGATAAAACTGCGGTTGAAGACTCTTCAATAATTCTAATTTCTAAATCGAAGCATTTAACATATTTAGCGTTAATAACAGGTATAGGTGTCATTGTCGCCAAATTAGTCGATTTTCAATTTAGTGATTTCGCTTATAAAGCCATTAGTGATCCCGACGAGTTAGCTACCTTTTTTGGCTTTTGGTTCTCCACCTTTAACGTTATTGCTTTGGTTATTCAGTTGTTTTTAACCAATCGGGTGCTTAGTAAGCTCGGTGTGTCTTCAACCTTACTTATTTTACCTTTAGGTATTGCTTTAGGCTGTTTGTTATTTTTAACTTTTCCAGAGTTGTGGGTACTAATTATTATTAAAGGTATCGATGGCAGTTTTAAACAATCATTAAATAAAGCTGCCGTAGAGTTATCTGTTTTACCAATTCCGCTGCTTATAAAAAATCAAGCCAAATCCTTTATAGATGTGGTTGTAGACAGTATAGCTACAGGTATTTCAGGAATTATGTTATTGCTTTTAATAAGAAGGCTAGATCTTAACAGTTCTTATATTACCGTTATTGTATTGCTCTTTGTTTTTGTGTGGATTATCTTAATTTACAGACTTCGGGAGGCGTATTACGAATCCTTTCGAGAGAATATTCAAAGAAATTTATCTCACGAATTTAAAGACCGAAAAAAACAGAAAAGTGATACGACATTAAGTGTTGCCCTAGATATTTTTAATACCGGTGATGAGCAAGATATCATATCATTATTAG
>JAGPVI010000175.1 GCA_018067115.1 Bizionia sp.
ATGGGCGGCGGAATCGAACCCCCGGCAGGAACAGAGCCTCCAGCGGATGAAGTGAAGGATTGTGAATGTATGGAAGACAATAAAATGCAAAACTATATCAAAGAAGTTTTAAATAATATGCCTATTGGCTGGTTAAATACTACGACCCACCGATTGGATATTTATGATGAAAAACTGGCTAAAACGCAATTTCTAGATCAGTTTGAAAGCTTATTTAAAAACAATAATTCTGAATCATCGGCACTTAAAGCACTACCCACAGCTTACGATTATATTCGTTTAGGACATCCGTTATCGTGTGTTCTAGAATGGGGAATTGCTAATTTAAACGGCTTAGATGCAGAAAATGTAATTAGCTTTTCATCTCAGACCATTCCTGTTTTAGCAATTCTAAGAAAAAACGCCTTAGACAATAAAAAAACACAACTCCTTTACACAGGAGAATTACCAGATGTTTTCGATATTGAAACAGTGCAACGCGTATATGGCTATACTTTTGAAGTAAAGAAAGTAGAGACCACTAAAGACATCCCTGCTTATAACGGTAGTACTATTTTTATTTCGCAAGAGAGCACTATAGCGTCCACTAATCGCTCCCCAACTATTGATTTCTACATTAGCCTACATTCTCAACTAGGAAGTATTCTAGTAGTAAATGGTAAGCAGAACGAACATTATATATCAGATATTCAGCATGTAAGACGAAGAGAAACGATTGCTATGACGCCGGCTAACTCTCTTGTAGCTTTAAAGTCATTAGTAAATAATTCTTCTTTTGAGATTCAAGACAGTGATGTACAGAAAAATAAACTAAACGTAATAGCAGCTATTCAAGAGGTTACAGGGTCACGTTCTAAGGCACTTGTTGCCTCTAGCGGACTCTCTATTCAATATGCTATTATGATGGGGCTTGTTCACGATGCATTAGAAAACCACAAAGGAAAAGCCATTAAATTTATCGTTCCCCCAAATTGTTATGGTGGTACAAACGATCAAGCACGACGCGTTGCCGATTGCCTGGATCATGTAGAAGTGGTCGACTTACCGGTAGATGGCGATAATGATATGGTTACTAGTATAGATACCATTTTAGCTAAAATTGCTAACGAAGATGCTGTGCCTTATATCATTGCAGAAATCCCTACAAACCCTAGAGTCGAAGTTCCTGATCTTTTAAAACTTAAAGCGGTTTTAAGTAAAGTACGTAAAACGGCGACTGGCGAAACATCGATAGACCCTGTGTTTATTTTAGACCAAACGTTTTGTCCTAATGTTCACTTTTTAGGCGAAGGAGAAATACTATCTACAGTAAGAACCATCTCGTTTGCTAGTGGTTCGAAATTTCCAAGTGGCGGAAAATGTACTGCCGGTTACTGTATAGGAAATACAAAAACAGATGCTTTAATAGATAGGATAGAACAGCATTTAAGTCTTTGTGATAATGAAGCTACCGCACTTCAATATGAAATATTGGCCAAACAATTACCATCAATGAACCAAAGGATTATTGAGGCGCACAAGAACACTCGCGAATTTGTAAACTTTATTCACGACGTGCTACCAGAAGCTAAAATAAATTTTGTTTCTGAAGCGTTGGCAGATGAAGGGTTTACACCGTCTGTATTTTCCTTAGACCTCCCTACCACAGGAAAAACTCCCGAAGAGAAAGAGACTAACAAAAGAGCGTTAAACCTGAAGCTTATTAACTTAATGATTACAGAGATTCCTAATGAGAGTAAGTTCTGTGTAAGCTATGGGCAGCTTAAAGGCTGTTATTGGACTATTCCAGCAACATCCACTCAAGGAACAACTAAAGAAGGTGATAAAGATTATATTGTCCGCGCTTCGCTGTCTCCTAATTTGGATCTTGAGCGCCATAAACAGGTTTTTTTAGAGTTTGTTAAAAGTATATAACTATTGGGAGGTGTTACGCCTCCCTTTTTAGTTTTTAATTTGCAGGTGTTCAGAATCCCAAAAATAAAACTCTTCTAAACACTTATTCTGCCAAGCGTTGAATGCTATGAAAAAACAAATTGCAATTATAGGTGGTGGCCCATCAGCTTTTTTACTAGCTGCTTTTTTAGATGCTAAAAAATTCAATATTACCATATACGAAAAAAACAAAACTACCGGTCGTAAATTCTTGGTGGCTGGTAAAGGGGGATTCAATTTAACGCATTCCGAGTCCACTCAGAAGTTAATTACAAGATACACACCAAACGATTTCTTAGAACAAGCATTACTTCATTTCACTAATACTGACTTTATAAAATGGCTTGAAAGCATTGGGATCCCTACTTACATAGGCAGTAGTAATCGCGTCTATCCAAATAAGGGTATTAAACCTATTGAGGTACTTAATACTATTCTTAAATATTTAGAAGAAAAAGGAGTGGTTATTAAATACGATCACACATTTTTGGGCTGGAACGAGACGAACAACCCCATAATTAACGACCAAGCAATAGAGGCCCATTACACCGTGTTTTCACTAGGCGGCGGGAGCTGGAAAGTTACAGGATCTGATGGTAAATGGCTAGATATATTTTCTAAGAAAGGCATTAAAACCAAATCTTTTGAAGCTTCAAATTGCAGCTATCATATTAATTGGAAACCAGTATTTATTAAAAGCCACGAAGGCGAGCCTTTAAAAAACATTGCTATTTCTTGCGGTAACTCTATTCAGAAAGGGGAAGCGGTAATTACTGCATTCGGGCTAGAGGGCAATGCCATTTATGCGTTGAGTCCGGAAATTAGAAAACAGCTGAAAGCAGAGCCTAAAGCAACCATTTATATAGATTTTAAGCCTACCTTATCGTTACCGCAACTACACTCTAAAATAAAAGCATCAAAGTATAGGAATACCACCGAAATTTTAAAAAAAGAACTAAAATTGAGCCGCTCTCAAATCGATCTCTTAAAAGCATATCTGTCTAAGGAGGCGTACATAAACACAGAATCTCTGTCTAAAAACATAAAGCAATTCGCTTTAGACATAACAGCGTCTGCCACCATAGACGAAGCGATCTCTACTGTTGGAGGATTGGATTTAGAGGCCATTTCTAAACATTTTGAGCTTGTAGATATTCCTAATCAGTTTTGTATTGGCGAAATGTTAGATTGGGATGCTCCCACTGGGGGCTACCTTTTACAAGCCTGCGCGAGCACTGGTGTTTATTTGGCACAACATTTAAATGAAAAGAAATAAACAGACAGGTCTTTATTAAAAGTAAATTTATAGCGTGCCCACCCTAGCGGAAAGCGCTCCTCTTCTTTTATTCCTTCTATTCAATTATGGAAAAGTTAATAGATACTCTCGTGGTTCATTTTCTTTTACTAAATTAGTTGTTATTAATATTTGGCACTAGATCCACGAATAAAACAATAAAATTTCATTACTATTTCAATGAAAAACACAAAAAAAACTAAAAATATGAATTTAGCCGTACTCATAGACGGAGACAATATACCCTCTGCACATGTAAAGGAAATGATGGAGGAGATCGCAAAATACGGCAACCCTACAATTAAAAGAATTTATGGCGATTGGACCAGTCCGCATTTATCGAAATGGAAAAACCTTTTGTTAGAAAACGCCATTACACCCATACAGCAATACGCATACACTAGTGGTAAAAACGCTACCGATTCTGCGATGATTATTGATGCTATGGACATTCTTTATACCGAAAAAGTAAGTGGTTTCTGCCTGGTTTCTAGTGACAGCGATTTTACAAAGCTTGCTACGAGATTAAGAGAAGCAGGAATGCAAGTTATTGGTATTGGGGAGAAAAAAACACCAAACCCCTTTATTGTTGCATGCGATAAATTCATTTATATTGAAATTATTAGAAAGCAAACTGAGAAGAAAGAAAACAGCAACCAAAAAGACACTGCAAAAGATAGCATTGATAACATTACTCCTAAAGTAATAAAATTAATATCCGCTACTATTTCAGATTTATCAGACGAAGACGGCTGGGCTTTTCTTGGTGATGTTGGTAGTTTGCTTCAAAAAAAACAACCTAATTTTGATTCTCGAAATTATGGTTTTGATAAACTGACTCCACTAATTAAATCTATCGGTAAGTTTGAACTAGAACAAAGGGACAACCCAAAGAGTAGACATAAATTAATTTACGTAAAGAACAAATAACAGTTTTTATCTGAATTTATAGGGCTACTAACGCGAAAACGAAAGTTACAAACTCAGTTTCTGATTATTCCCATCAAATAGAATGGGCAT
>JAGPVI010000185.1 GCA_018067115.1 Bizionia sp.
AACACCTCCACAACCGTAATGCCCACAAACAACCACGTGCTTTACTTTTAAATGGCATACTGCATATTCTACTACAGACATAGCATTTAGGTCTGTTCCCATAAACATATTAGCAATATTACGATGTACAAAAACATCGCCAGGGCCTAAGCCCATAAGTTCTTCTGCAGTTACCCGACTATCTGAGCACCCAATAAAAAGCAACTCTGGTTTTTGACCCGATCCTAATTTATCAAAATAGGCACTGTCTTCTTCTAATTTATTTTTAATCCACTCTTTATTGTTTTCAAATACGTTTTTTAATTTCATAATCTTGTTTTTTAGTCAACGCCTTTTACATTGTTTTCTATCCATCCTTTATAGCTTTTAAAAATGTACTCTTCGGAAATAAAACCGGGAATGCTATTTAATCGTTATATCCTATATAGCTGTTGCGCGAGTAAATTTACAAAAATGGCACGAATATCTTTCTGTTTTAAATCGTGTAACATTTCTGCTATTGCATAGAACTGTAAATACCTCTTTATTTAAAGACGGTTAAAACAGTATCGTAAAAGTTACTATTTTGAAACACTCATAGCTTTATTTACTTAACTCTTTAACAGGTATCATCTTATTTAAAAAACACTCCTGTGTATTATACATTGCTTTAATACCGAACATCTCATTGTTTCTAAAACTGTAAGAACCTTAAAAGGCGTCGTTTATATTTTTTTGGTTAAATTATTGTCTGTTTTTTTGTTTTTATCTGCTCAATTAATTTCATATGGGTGAGTAAAGTAAAGGGAATATATGTAGCGTATTTATACCGATACATACCCAATAACCATTTAAAACCTGAGAAGTATCTTGTTTAACTTAGACTAATTTTAGACTTCGGTCTTAGCTTAAAAAACTCAATAAAACTAGCAGGATTCTCTACAACACCGCGTTTAGAAATTAATTTAATGTCTATGTTTTTTTCTTTGGCTTTAAAAGCAAAATCTTCTAATATTTCTATAATATCGTAGTCTAAATAGCGCGTTTTAGTCACATCAAATTCAAAATAAGTATCTCTTGGTAAACTGTCTAATTCTTTCAAAATAGCCCCTTTATTAAAGAAAGTTACTTCCTCTGCAAGTGTCATTTTTATTCTATGCTTCCCATTGCTATTATCTTCAATATGAAGAAAATGTGAATTTTGGTAACTTTTTAATAAAATAACCACGATACCCACCAATAAACCCAAAGCAATCCCAACTAAAAGGTCTGTAAAAACAATACCTACGATAGTAGAGAAAAATGGTACCGATTGCTTCCATCCTAAAGCATACATCTTTTTAAAAAGCGAAGGTTTCGCTAATTTATAACCCACAAGTAATAAAATTGCAGCCAAAACCGATAATGGAATTTTATTCAGTAAAGCAGGAACCAATACTACAGAAATTAATAATAAAAGTCCGTGAATAATAGTTGACATTTTACTTTTTCCTCCAGATTGAATGTTAGCTGAACTCCTAACTATTACTTGTGTTATGGGAAGACCTCCTATTAGTCCAGAAAGAATATTACCTGTTCCTTGTGCCAGTAGCTCTCTATTGGTAGGCGTAACATTCTTATTAGGATCGATTTTATCAGATGCTTCTACACTTAGTAGCGTTTCCAGACTCGCTACCAAAGCAAGAGTAAAGGCCACAATCCATACTTCTGGATTTGAAATTGCAGAAAAGTTAGGAAAACTAAACTGCCCTATAAATGAGTTAATATCGTCAGGAACCGGTACATTAACCATATGGGCATCTCCAATAGCAAACAGATTGCTACCTTGGGTAAAAGTATAAAATAAGATCCCTAAAATAACTACCACAAAAGGGCCTTGAATAATTTCGAATACTTTAGATTTCTTCGTTAATATTTTGTCCCAAAGGATTAAAAGCATTAAACTAATAACCCCTATTACAGCAGCTCCTGGATGAATATTGCCTAACACACTAAATAATTCTGAAAAGGTATTTCCGCCATCGATTTCAAAAAACTCAAGATCCCACGCTGACGCCTCATCATACCCGAAAAAATTAGGGATTTGCTTTAAAATAATAATAATCCCGATACCAGTAAGCATACCTTTAATAACAGAAGAAGGAAAATAATACCCAATAATTCCAGCTTTTAAAACACCTAAAATTATTTGAATTACACCTCCTAACACAACGGCTACCAGAAAATTCTCGTAACCTCCTAATGTACCTATTGCCGTTAAAACTATGGCTGCAAGTCCTGCCGCTGGACCACTAACTCCTAATTTAGAACCACTTAAAGCCCCTACTACTACCCCGCCAATAACACCCGCAATCACTCCTGAAAAAAGTGGCGCACCACTTGCTAATGCAATACCTAAACACAAAGGTAAAGCCACGAAAAACACAACTATACTCGCTGGTAAGTCGCTTTTAATTGTTTTAAACATAAAAAAATTGTTAATTAAATAAAAAAATAAGGTGCCTTGACATAGCTCTAAAAGAGCGATGCCTACACCAAAAAATACGTATATAAATTAACTGTGTTCGGGAGGAGGGGATATAAGATTTAAATGTGGTTTTGAGTAATTTTTAAAGCAATACTTAGAGTTTACTTTAACTTTTAAACCTTGAAGAATATCGCATTCATCATCCTCAGAGGTATGTACAACCTCGAAAGTTTTAGATTTAGAGCTCTCTTCTTCTTCATTGACACTAAACAACATTAAAACATCTACAGTATCATCTAAAGCTACTACAAGTGTAGGCATCATAAGGAAACCTGCAAATAGTACTGTAAATAAAACTGAAATTGTTTTCTTGTACATAAATCGTTATCGTGAAATAGGGCTACGAAAGTAAAAAACAGAAACTAAAAAAGACGTTAAAGAAACTTTAAAGTTCTTTAACGTCTTCTTTTTTTATCCAGCCCGTTTTACCGTCTGTTAGCTTGATTTTATTCCAATCGCTTAAAGTGTCTAAGATTTGTACTTTCGTGCCTTCGTGTAATGTAAACGCTTCTTCGCTTCTAGGATTAGGCTCTGTTTTTATACTACTTGATGCCGCAAAAACAATTGCCGGATTATCTTTTTTAGATAAATTATAGTTGTGAATTGTTAAACTTAAAGCTGCAAAAACTAGTAATGCAGAAATAATACTTCCTGTAAAAAACAAGCGTTTTCCTGTTGTAGATTGTGAGAAATAATACAATAAAAATAAGGCAACAAATAAAACAACAAAACCAATAGACATTTTAGCCCAGTTATTATAAGACAGTTTTTGCGTAAGACTTTTAACATATTTTGCTAGCCCCACTTCTGGGATTACAGCAATAGCATCAATCGTCATATTTTTAGCAAAAGCTAAATTATTTTCAATCTCCTTATCATTTGGCGCTAACAACTTTGCCTTTTCGTAATAAAATATACTTGGTGCAATATGGTTTAACTTGTAATGGGCATTCGCAATATTAAAATATAAAGCCGCAGAGTGCTTATTACTTTCCTCTAAAACAGCAGTATATTTATCTAACGCTTCAGCATATTTCCCATCGTTATATAAGGCATTACCTTGTTCGAATAATGCACTACTTTGTGCTAGCGCAAAACTGCTTACAAAAAGTGTTATAATAAAAAAAACGTGATTCATAATCGTAGAAAACATTGGTAAATATCTTACAGTTACGCGAAATAAAACTATTTTATCTGCTTGTCTATACTATTTATTGTTCGTGCAGCTTTGTCGTAATCTTGCTGCATAGTTACGCTTGTAATTGGTGTATAGCGCGCCAATTCGCAATTCTCTAAAAGGGTGTCGAATTCTAAAATAGCTTCGCTAGTAACCTGTTTCTCTTCTAGTAATTCTTTAATTTTTTCTTTGCTAAACTCGTAAGTTTCAATATTTAATTTGGCTTTTAAATAGTTATGTAATGCTTTTTCTAAAGCTACATAAAATGCGTCTTTATCCCCCAACGCTTTCTTCGCATCACTTAAATAACGCTTTGCTAATTTATCGGCTTTTCTTAATCTATTACCTACAACATCATTGGCACGTTCTTCTTTTTTTCTTCGGAAGGCAATCGCCAATGGAATAGCTAATAAAGGTGCTAATAAACCAGTCCAAAAACCTGTAGATTTAAAGAAGTCTTCATTTTCTTTTGAAACCAGCTGCGCATCAGTTTTAATAAAAGCAAACTGATCGTTATTTAAAATAACCTTCCGGTTTCCTGAACCTTCAGCAACAATATTATTATCTGAAGCCCCATAAACAGGTCCCTCAATAACATTTAAAACAACCTCATTAGAAGAGATGCGTTTATAGCTTTCGGTTTTTAAATCGAAATAAGAAAACGATATACTTGGTATAGGATACTTTCCTTTAAACTGCGGCACAACCGTATAGGTGTCTGAGATAGACCCCTGCATACCGTTTACATAGGTGGTTACTTTTTCGCTATATTCTGGCTCATAAACCTCTAGCGAGCTTGGTAAAACAAGCTTTGGGAGCTGAAACAGTTTTAAATTCCCTTTTCCTGTTACCTCAACTTTTGCCTGTAGAGACTCGTTGGCATTTAAAGCATCTTTAGAGGTTG
>JAGPVI010000193.1 GCA_018067115.1 Bizionia sp.
CAATACCATTTAAATCGTCGATAATACCGGCGTTGGTTGTTCCTCCCGTAGCGACAACGGCAAATAAGCGTTCGCGTTCTATACTAGATAAATCGGCTATGGTTTCTTGTAAGCTACTCCCCATTAGCGCTTCTTCAGACTCGACTAAAAGCACATCGACATCAATAACCTTAGCCATCGCTTTTACCGAAGAATGCGCGCCACTAGAAGCAATCATTAAACCTTTTTTACCTCTATTATTTTCTTTTTCTCGCCAGTGTTCGCGAGCTGTTACTAAAGCCGATAGGTTTGCTGCAGTACCACCACTTGTAAAAACACCGAAGGCACCTTCTGGTAGCCCGGTTAATGAAACAATCCATTGCATGGCTTCGTTTTCGCAGTAAATACCACCAGCACCTTCCATCCAATACGCACCGTGAATACTCGATGCCGAAGTCACTAAATCGAACATAATTGCAGCTTTTGTTGGTGCTGCTGGTACGAAAGCTAGGTTTCTAGGGTGATCGACTGGTACGCTAGCACCTGCCAAATGCTGTTTCCACAAATTAAAAGCATTTTCGCCTCCAATTCCTTTACTGGTAATTGTTTCGCCAACAAGCTTTTTTAATTCTTCCGCTCTTAATGGTTTTCCTATTTTTCTGTCTGTTGCCGAAATACGATCTATAGCGTATTTCATTACGTCCATAGTCATTTCAACTAATCCTAAATCAATTTTGTGCATTTTTTACAATTCTAATATTACGAAATTGTCGTTTAAAGGGTGAAGTTCTTGAAGCAGTTTCGGGATTAATTGTGCCCCAAATTCTTCGTATAATTGTGAGAAATTTGTTATTCTTTCTTGTAAATTTTCATTCGGAAATAATTCATTTTGAAGTGTTGTCGCTCTCGAAATAGCATCTTTTAACTTGCGTTTTTGAGCGTTAAGCAATCTTTTTTCTAAATGCACTAATCCGTTAATTTGTTTCTTTTCTTGCGCGGCAACGGCACCAACAAAAGACTTATCGGTTTGTTCGGCTAAAGCATACAAGTCTTTAAACTGTGTTTTTAAAAGCTGAATCTGCTCAGTAAAATCAATATCTATATTAGATATTTGACGCACACGCTTGTTTATAAAATTATTGCGTTTTAAAAATAGATCTTGGTTGGAAATAGCAAGTTGCTGTTGTTTTTTAGCTTGATTCTCGCTTTTTATTACTGCAGAGTTTCGTAACAATAGCATTGGAAAAACGACCTTGTTAGCTTTAAAGTTTCCTTGTAACTGAAACCAATAGGCTAATTCACCTCCTCCACCAATGTAGCAAAGGTTTGGTAAAATTACTTCTTGATATAATGGTCTTAAAATAACGTTGGGACTAAAATGCTCCGGATTAGTATCGACTTCTTTTATCAATTGCTTTTCCGTCCAAGAAAACTCTGTATTGAGTGCTTTATAAGTGTTGTCTTCGAAAACAATGCGTTCTCGAACATTTTTTATGTTATAAAATAAGTTAATCTCTCTAGGATTTACTTGAATAGTATACTCGCTATTAACCGCACTTAAAGCTGCACTCGTTTTCGTAACTTCGTTAAACGAGGTTTGCTTTACTAATTCTTGTTTTATGTAGGGTGCAAACTCCTGTTTTAATGCTTTAGAGTTAGCATCAATAATAACCAAACCGTGCTCTTTAAACAATTCATTAGCAAGAAAACGTGTTGCCTCTGCTAAATTATCGTGTTCTAAATAGGCTTTCTTAAAGAGCTCTCGCAATCTATTTGCATTATCACCCAGACCCAATTCTTTAGAAAATAAATTAAAAACGGGCTCTAAACCTTCAGTATTTAATTCTCCAACAGCACCAGAAGCCTCTTTATTCCATCGGATTTTTTTTCCATTGAAATTAAAATAATTGATTTCTTCAAAATCGTGATCCTCTGTTGCCATCCAATAAATAGGCACTACATTGGCTTTAGGGTATTCGGTTTTTAATTGCTCGGCTAAATTAATAGTCGATACTATTTTATATAAGAAATATAGCGGACCCGTAAATAAATTAAGCTGATGCCCAGTAGTTACCGTAAATGTATTATTCTCTTTTAAAGCCTCTATATTTTCTAATACAGCTGCCGTTGTTTCTATATTTTTATATTGCGATTGCAATGTATTGGCCAACACCAACCGTGTTTCGGTAGACATTGTTTTCTGTTTCGCTTCCATTTGAAGCTTAAAATTTTCCAATTTAGGAAAAGCATTATAAAATGGTTTAAGCTCCTTCTTTTCAGAAAGATAATCGCAAATTAATCTAGAAAAGAAACCGGTATTTTTAAAAGAAATATAGTCTGTTGGCATAGTCATTATCAATTCTTGGGTAAAGATAAGGCTCTTTGCACAAAGACAGGTCTTAAAATTTATATAAAAGATTTCCAATAGGAGGCGTTTTTTTCGTAATTTATAGAGTGAAAAATACTACCGTTATGAAAACTGCTCAAGTGATAATTAGAGGACATTTTAAAATAAAACTCATCTTAATTTTATGTGTTTGCTTAGGCATTGGTAGTATTAACGCACAATCTATAGAAACTATAAAAGGTGACTTGTTAGACTCTCAAACAGACCATCCTATTCCGCTCGCAAGAGTGCAAATAAATAACACCAATATTAGTACTGTTAGTAATTCTGATGGTGTATTTACTTTAAAAATACCGTCTACTGACGTACAAAACTTTTTAACGATCACTGCTTTAGGCTATAATAAACGCGTGATTAAAATTACCAATTTAAAAGAAGCGTTTAACAGTATTAAATTAGACATCGCCCCTACTATTTTAGCACAGGTAGACATTAATACTCCTAGTAATGCCAGAACTCTAGTTGAAAAAATGCTGACTCTAAAAAATAAAAACTACACCAATAACCAGGTTATTATGACGGGTTTTTATAGAGAAACTATAAAGCGCAGAAATAGAAATGCATCTCTATCTGAAGCTGTGGTTTCTATTTACAAAGAACCTTACACAAGCACTACAACCGATGCCATTACATTAGTCAAAGCGCGAAAACAAACGGACTACACGAGACTTGACACCGTAGCATTAAAATTGCAAGGCGGACCTTATAGTGCCTTACACACCGATATTATAAAATATTCTGAGTATGTTTTTAACGAGAGTAATTTAGATAGATATGATTTCTCATTCGAAAAATCGACACAAATTAACAACAACTTGGTCTATGTAGTCGCCTTTAAACAAAAAGAAAACAACGACGACGCTTTGTATTATGGCAAACTTTATATCGATGCCGATAGCTATGCACTAACACGTTCTGCATTTAACTTAAATGTTGAAAATAGAGAACAAGCCACCCGTTTGTTTGTAATTAAAAAACCACGAAAAGCTATTGTCTACCCCACCGAGGCATCGTATGTTATTCATTATAAAAACGATAATAATACGTGGCAGTTTGCTTACAGTAATATAACACTTGCTTTTAAGGTGAAGTGGAAAAACAGACTATTTAATACACGGTATACGTTACAAAGTGAAATGGCTATTACAAACTGGAAAAACAACACAGAAAATAGCACGCTTAAACACAAAGACAAACTTAAAACTAATGCCATTTTACAAAACGAAGCTTCTGGATTTTCGGAACCCGACTTTTGGGGTAAATACAATATTATAGAGCCCGATAAATCTATAGAGTACGCCATCGATAAAATAAATAAGGAACAAAAAAAAGAGCAACCTAATTGAATTAGATTGCTCTTAAATATTATGTTATAAACCGTATTTTATTTTACGACTTCGGCATACAAATCAAAATCTGCAGCTTCGGTAATTTTTACTCTTGTAAACTCACCAGTTTTTAAATAAACTTTAGACGCATCAATTAACACTTCGTTATCTACATCTGGCGAATCGAATTCGGTACGACCAACAAAGTAATCACCTTCTTTTCTATCGATTACCACTTTTAATTCTTGTCCGATTTTTTCTTGATTTAATTCCCAAGAAATCTGCGATTGAATTTCCATAATCTCATTAGCACGGTCTTGCTTCACGTCTTCTGGCACATCATCTTCTAAATTATAAGCGTGTGTGTTTTCTTCGTGAGAATAGGTAAAACATCCCATACGCTCAAAACGCATTTCGCGAACCCAGTCTCTAAGCTCTTCGAAATCTTCTTGTGTTTCTCCAGGATAACCAACAATTAAAGTGGTACGAATGGTCATTCCTGGTACCGTTTCTCTAAACGCTTTTAATAATTTTGTCGTTTTCTCTTTTGTAGTACCACGACGCATACTTTTTAAAATAGAATCGCTAATATGCTGTAAAGGAATATCTAAATAATTACAAATTTTAGGCTCCTTATTCATTAAATCTAACACATCCATTGGGAATCCTGTTGGAAACGCGTAATGTAAACGAATCCATTCAATGCCCTCTACCTTTACTAAATTTTCTAAAAGCTCAGCTAAATTTCGTTTTTTATAAATATCTAATCCGTAGTAGGTTAAATCTTGCGCAATTAAAATTAACTCTTTAACACCGTTTGCCGCTAGTTTTTCAGCTTCTATAACTAAATTTTCTATTGGCGTACTTTTGTGTTTCCCCCTCATTAAAGGAATCGCACAAAAGCTACACGGTCTATCGCAACCTTCGGCAATTTTTAAATAGGCATAATTTTTAGGCGTAGTCGTTAAACGCTCACCTATTAATTCGTGCTTATAATCGGCACCTAATGCTTTCAATAACCCAGGAAGCTCGGTAGTTCCAAAATACTGATCTACGTTAGGAATTTCCTTTTGTAAATCTGGCTTATAACGCTCAGATAAACAGCCGGTAACAAATACTTTATCCACTTCGCCATCTTCCTTTTTCTGCATGTACTCTAAAATAGTATTTACACTTTCTTCTTTGGCATTATTTATAAAACCACAAGTGTTAATAACTACAATATTTCCTTCCTCTTCGTGTGCCACATCTTTTCCGCTCGCTTTTAACTGTCCCATTAAAACCTCGCTATCGTAAACATTTTTGCTACACCCTAGAGTGATTACATTGATTTTGTTCTTCTTAAGTGATTTAGTACGCATATAATAATTTTGGATTGCAAAGATACAACGATATTTAAAGCTATTCGATATTTTAAGATTTAAAACGAAAGCACGCGTTGTAAACGTTTCTTTTTTATGTTGAAGTGCCTCAAATTAAATTATGAGCGCTTTTTTTAAACTGGAATACTATATTTCCATAATGCCTCTAAAGTAATAGAAACAAAAATTGAAGCTGTATTAGAGCTTCAACTTTATTTTAGTATATAAAAATAAGGTGCTATTTGAAGAAAGAATCTACAAACTCAAATTTATTAAAGACCTGTAAATCTTCAATACCTTCACCTACACCTATATATTTTACTGGAATTTTAAACTGATCTGAAATACCTATTACCACACCACCTTTTGCAGTACCGTCTAATTTAGTAACGGCTAGTGAGGTCACCTCGGTTGCTGCAGTAAATTGTTTGGCTTGCTCGAATGCATTCTGTCCTGTAGAACCATCTAATACCAACAAGACATCGTGAGGTGCATCGCCAATAACTTTCTGCATAACACGCTTCACTTTAGTTAACTCGTTCATTAAGTTTACCTTATTATGCAAACGCCCCGCAGTGTCAATAATAATAACATCGGCATTTTGAGTGACTCCAGATTGCAAGGCATCGAAAGCGACACTAGCAGGATCACTACCCATATCTTGACGCACCATTGGCACATCTACTCTATCTGCCCACACCTGTAATTGATCTATGGCAGCAGCTCTAAAAGTATCGGCAGCTCCAAGAACAACATTTAATCCTTTCTTTTTAAACTGATACGCCAATTTACCAATAGTTGTTGTTTTACCAACACCGTTAACACCAACGACCATTAAAACATATGGCGTTTTAGATCCATCAGCCTGAGGTTCTAGTTTAGGAATTGTGTATTCTACTTCTTCACCAGCATTGGTTTCAGATAATAAGCCAGCAATCTCTTCTCTTAAAATTTTATTAAGCTCGCTAGTTCCTAAATATTTATCTTTAGATACGCGCTCTTCGATACGGTCTATAATTTTTAGTGTTGTATTAACACCGACATCGCTAGAGACTAAAACCTCCTCTAGATTATCTAAAACATCTTCATCGACTTTAGATTTTCCAGCGACTGCTTTACTTAACTTTCCTAAAAAAGAATTGCTTGTTTTCTCTAATCCTTTATCTAAGGTTTCTTTTTTTTCTGAAGAAAATATTTTTTTAAAAAAACTCATATTATTGTGTGTTGACTATGTCGTTAAAGGACGTTGTTCTTTCATATGAATAGATTAGAACAAATTCCCTAAAAGCTGTATAACAAATTCTAAGCCTTTTTTTACAAGCTGAAACTTTGTCATTAAAACTGACGTAAGATAAAGCAATATTATATAAAAACAAAAGCCGCTTTCTAAACGAAAGCAGCTTGATGTAAATTTTATTTATGGAGTAGACCCTATTTCTTTAAAAAATCGTCTACTGCCTCTGGTGTCATGATTGATTCAACAAACATGTAAGCTCCAGTTTTTGGAGACTTAACCATTTTTATTGCTTTTGATAATCTTTTAGATCCTGTCTGTAATGATGCTACTGATTTCTTTGCCATGACTCAATTATTTTATTTCTTTATGAACTGTCATACGCTTAAGAACTGGATTAAATTTCTTAATCTCCATTCTATCTGGCGTGTTTTTCTTATTCTTTGTTGTAATATAACGAGAAGTTCCTGGTTTCCCAGTCTCTTTGTGCTCCGTACATTCTAATATTACCTGTACTCTGTTGCCTTTTTTTGCCATTTTCTTATGCTTTTAAACCGTGTTGGCTATTATTTTAAAAATCCTTTAGATTTAGCATCTTTAATCGCTGCTGCAATTCCAATCTTATTGATTGTTTTTAATGCTGACGCAGAAACTTTTAAAGTTACCCACTTATCTTCCTCAGCAATGAAAAAACGCTTCTTTAATAAGTTCACGTTGAATTTACGCTTCGTTCTATTCTTTGCGTGCGATACGTTGTTTCCAACCATCGCTACTTTTCCTGTAAGTTCACAAACTCTTGACATTACTATATAACTTTAAAAATGATGTTATTAAAAATCGAGGTGCAAATATATAAAATGTTTTAGTAATGTCAATCTGTTTTTTATCAATTTTTAAAAATTTCTTTTCGCAATATCTCTAAAGCCTTGTTAACAGCCTTATTCACGACTCTTTCCCGATTGCTTCCCAATTCAAATTTTTGCGAAATAATCTTATTTTCAGTCGCCAAAGCGATAAAAACGGTTCCAACTTCGGCATCCGAGTCCCCTTTTAAGGGTCCGGCGTTGCCAGTCGTCGAGATGGCGTAATCACTTTTATACAAAAGTCTTGCTTTTTCTGCCATCGCTTCAGCCACTTCTGCACTCACTAC
>JAGPVI010000225.1 GCA_018067115.1 Bizionia sp.
TGGTAAATGGTGCTGGTTTAGCAATGGCAACAATGGATTTAATTAAGCAAGCAGGTGGTGAGCCAGCTAACTTTTTAGATGTTGGTGGTACTGCAGATGCTGCAAGAGTAGAAATTGCATTCGAACTTATTTTAAGAGATCCAGCTGTAAAAGCTATTTTAATTAATATTTTTGGTGGTATCGTTCGTTGCGATCGTGTTGCTCAAGGTGTAATTGATGCATACAAAAACATGGGTAACATTAACGTGCCAATTATTGTGCGTTTACAAGGTACTAATGCAGATATTGCTAAAAAATTAATTGATGATTCTGGATTAGATGTAATGAGTGCTACAGAATTCCAAGAAGCTGCAGATAAAGTACAAGCTGTTTTAGCTTAATACTTTAAAGTATATAGTGTAATTTTAAATTACACAAACAAAAAAGAGCAACTTTAAAGTTGCTCTTTTTTTGTGTTTTAATTTTACTCTTTATTCTTTCGTTTTTGGTCTACCCTTCTTTTCTTCGGGAGTTCCAGCCTTCGCTTTATTCTTTGGTGGCATTGGGCCACGAAGATGAATAACTAGTCCATTTAAGAAATTTCTTAATATTTGGTCACCACATTCCATATACTTCGGGTGGTCTTCACGTCTAAAAAAAGCGCCTAACTCACTTTTAGATAATCTAAAGTCTACCAACTCTAAAATTTTAATAATATCGTCGTCTCTTAGTTGATGAGCAACTCTTAATTTTTTAAAAATATCGTTATTTGTCATTGTTTAACTATTTGATAATGAGTGTGTTTTTAAGTTTTTTATGAGAGTAATCTGTAAAAAGAGTCTTAAATACGATGTAAATCTACATATTTTTCGACAAGTTACATTGTTTCAACGATTATATATTTTTGTTTTATTCTAACTTTACTTGTTTGCTAAATTGTTGATATTATGTGTAATAGAATAGAAAAGATATGTTTGCTGTCTGATATGATTGCGTTCATAAAATCTGAAAAGATTACAGAAAGTATTGACTACGATTTTATAATTGATATTGCTCAGCTTTTAAAAATGTCTCAAGAAGATTTCGATTATGTTGTAACCAATTCTGTAAACCGAAAAAAAATAGAGGATTACAACGATCGTATTATTCAATTTTACAATTTAGTGTCTTTATTACCTGTCGCGCATTCTCAAAGAGAATTAGAAACACTCTATAATTTCGGATTAAAAATGTGTGTTAGTTACGAGTCGGTAACAAAAGTGTTGTATCTCATAGAGAGTTTTCCGAATGGGAGAGTCCCTATAGAAGTCTTAATTGACTCTGCAAAACAACACTATAACTAGACTTTAAGTTTCTCTAGTTTTTCTTGATACCCTTTAATCTGATCTCGTAATTGTGCTGCTACTATAAAGTCTAAAGCTTTTGCGGCTTGCTCCATAACTTTCCTTTTTTCTCTTATTTTGTCTTCTAGCTGTGGCTTCGTTAAGTATTCGCTTTCTGGTTCGGCAGCCTTTAACGCTTCAAGCTCGTAGCTATACGTACTCACCGAATTTTTAGAAAGCGCACTATTTAAACTTTTATTTAGTGCTCTTGGTTGCAAGTTGTGCTTAGTATTATAGGCAATCTGTTTAGCTCTACGGTATTCAGTTTCATCCATAGTCTTTTGCATACTTTTTGTAATTTTATCAGCATACATAATGGCTTTACCATCTAGGTGCCTTGCCGCTCGCCCTACGGTTTGGGTTAATGATCTTGCAGATCGTAAAAAACCTTCTTTATCGGCGTCTAAAATCGCTACTAGAGATACTTCTGGTAAATCTAAACCTTCACGTAATAAATTCACACCTACTAACACATCAAAAATACCTTTACGCAAATCTTGCATAATTTCTACGCGTTCTAAAGTGTCGACATCACTATGTATATAACGTACTCTTATACTAATTCTTGAGAGGTACTTGGTAAGTTCTTCAGCCATTCGTTTCGTTAACGTCGTAATTAAAGTCCGCTGGTCTTTTTCTACACGAACCTGAATTTCTTCAATTAAATCATCAATCTGGTTTAAACTTGGTCGCACCTCGATAATAGGGTCTAAAAGACCGGTGGGCCTAATCACTTGCTCGACATAAACACCGTCTGTTTTTTGTAACTCATAATCTGCCGGCGTTGCACTTACATAAATGACTTGATTTTGTAAGGCTTCAAATTCTTCAAACTTTAAGGGTCTGTTATCCATTGCTGCCGGTAACCTAAATCCGTAATCCACCAAATTTTCCTTTCGACTCCTGTCACCGCCGTACATGGCGTGTACCTGTGAAATGGTCACGTGACTTTCGTCTACAACCATCAAGAAATCGTCGGGGAAATAATCTAATAAACAGAACGGACGTGTACCAGGCTCACGACCATCTAAATAACGCGAGTAGTTTTCAATACCAGAGCAATACCCTAACTCACGAATCATTTCTAAATCGAATTCAGTACGTTCTTTTAAGCGTTTTGCCTCAAGGTGTTTGCCAATTTCAATAAAGTAATCGTGTTGCTTCATTAAATCATCTTGAATACTTTTTATAGCATTTTGTAACACATCTGGCGAGGTTACAAACATATTTGCGGGATAAATAGTTAAGCGATCGTAGGTATCAATAACTTCATTTGTCTGTACATTAAACTGCTCAATCTCTTCAATTTCGTCTCCAAAAAAGTGAATACGAAACGCATCGTCTGCATAACTTGGAAAAATATCTACGGTATCTCCTTTAATTCTGAAATTACCGTGTTTAAAATCGGCCTCTGTTCTAGAATATAAACTTTGTACTAATTTGTGTAATAATTCGGTACGAGAAATCTCTTGCTCGCGCTCTAAAGTGACCACATTTTTTTGAAATTCTACCGGGTTTCCAATACCATATAAACACGAAACAGATGCAATAACGATAACATCGCGACGTCCAGATAATAAGGAAGACGTGGTGCTTAGTCGCATTTTTTCTATTTCTTCATTTATAGAAAGATCTTTTTCTATGTACACACCAGAAGTAGGGATGTAAGCTTCCGGTTGATAGTAGTCGTAGTAAGACACGAAATACTCCACAGCATTATTCGGAAAAAATTGCTTGAATTCAGAATATAACTGAGCGGCTAATGTTTTATTATGAGCCAATACCAAAGTCGGTCTCTGCGTTTCTTCTATAACATTGGCTACCGTAAAGGTTTTACCAGAACCGGTAACTCCCAATAATGTTTGGTACTTTTCATTAGTATTTAGTCCTTCGGCAAGTTTTTTAATTGCTAAAGGCTGATCGCCCGTTGGACTAAATTCAGATTGTATTTTAAATTTCATATGTATTTAACTATCTCACTAGTGAAAAATGTCCGCGATATTCGGTGCCATTAGGATGTGTTATACTGTACCAATAATCATCACTTGGAAGCGGCACTCCATTTAGTGTGCCGTCCCAACCTATAGTGGGGTTTGTTTGTGTAATTAGTTTTCCGTAACGATTAAAAATAAGGATTTTTAAATCCCCATTAAATTCGGCATTAGCACCAAAAGGTTTCCAGAAATCATTAAACGTATCGCCATTAGGAGTGAAAAACTGAGGGAAGCCCAATATAGAAAAGTTAGTTTCTATACTTCCACAGCTATTTTTATCTCGAATATAAATAGTGTAAAACCCTGGTTCTAAGTTTTGAAAACTATTACTTTCTTGATAAAAACCAAATTCATTATCTAATGCATACTCATAATCTCCAGTGCCCGAAACGGTCACCGTTGCTGTGTTGTTAGCTGTTAATTCTGTATAGGATATCTCTTCAATTATAGGAGCGTCAGACGCTATTAAAGTAATGTCTCGCGTGTTGGAGCATCCATTAGGGTCGGTAATAATAACGGTATATACACCAACTTCATTAGCATTTATAAAACTCGTTGTTACCCCAGTATCACTTCCGTTTAAAGACCAATGATAATAATAATTACTAGGCGAATCGTTTAATACGCCACCAAATAAAGTTACCGTTTCTGGATAACTGTTTAGGCAATAATAAAAGGTTTCATCGGCGGCAATTTGCGGCGTGTAAAATACGTTTAGTGTTAATTCTGTAATGGCATAACACTGACCAGTATCTGTATTGATTTTAACTACAATCTCGTCTGTATTTGCGGTCGTATTTGTATACGCATTAGTCATAGCGTTGCTGCCAGCAAAAGCGTCGGCAATAGTTTCATAGAACGAAATCACGTAATCCGTAGGGATTAAAGGCTGAATTTCTGCGCGGATGTCATTTAAATTGAAAGTTGTAAATCCATCAATAGTAGTGTCGTCGCAAGTATTAAAATCATCTAATGTTAAAGTATTGGATGAAATATCTAGTGTTACTTCCGCAATAGCGCTACAGGAAGTGCTCTGATTGTACACCGTGGCATAAACAATTTGCATCGGACTTACATTATTATAAGTCGAAGGATTATTGATATCATTAGTTTGATTTTCTGCATCTTCCAGTGTTGTGTAAAAGCGATCGATGCTTAATTCTTGATTGTTATTGGTAACCTCTTGGCTGGCATTGAATAAGTTATACGTCGTTAAACCATCTTGATTACTATCGCACTCTATAAGTGTGGTGTCGGCTACAACAGGGCTTTGAGCATATTCTATAACAATTTCTCCTGTCGAAACACAACCGGTATCTAAAGTGACCTCTACTGTATAGACACCGGCCTGAGACACCTCGAAAGTGGCATTGGTTTGGCCAATTTGTTCTACACTATCTTGAAACCATTTGTAGTTTGGTGTTCCGCTTTCGTATGCATTTAATGTAACGGTTTCGTTTTCGCATACAG
>JAGPVI010000231.1 GCA_018067115.1 Bizionia sp.
CTTTATAGTCAATATTTAAAACAGACATTTCTACTTTCACCGCATCACTTAACTCTTCGTGTTCGAATAAATATTCTGTATCAAATTGAATGCAGTCGAAGTCACTTATTTTAAAAAGGGGGCCTTTTTTAAGTATTTTAAAATCTTTTAAAGCGCACACCTCATCTTCTACATCCAGCGCATTTGCAAACGCGAATAACGACATGTCTTTATACTCCACTTCTTTAACATCCATATTAAAATTAATGGTCGGAGAAACTATTCCATCGAAGATTGTATTATCTGGATCGTGTTTGGTGATTGTTAAGATTGGGGAACCTATCATTTCAAACAGTTCCATTTTCATATCCTCAAAGCCATCATTTAAAGTCTGTTTACGCCCTTGGATATTAAACTTCTCTGCCGATACAACATACCACCCTTCAGGAATTTGTAAAGAAATTCCAAACAAATGATTGGTATACACATTATTCTCCAATGTCTCTAGGGGAGTTGGTGAGGATTGATTAAACAGTGCATTTAAAAAAGGGTTAGCATTGGTATCTGCCATAAAAGAAACTTGAAAATTATTGAAATTGAGACTCGCCTAATAAAAAGCAATGTTAAGACCATCGCGACTCTATTTATCCTGAAAAATGACCTTGTCTAAAAAGCCAAGGTCACGCTACTCATTATAAGTATTACTGCTGAAAAACGCCAACGGAAAAGAACTTCCCGAAACGTTTTACGGTTTTAAACAGTGTATAGTTTACAACTATTAAAACAGCCTCTGATGTGCGAAATTATTTTATATACTGCTTTAAAATCTTTTTAAGCACGTTAATATCTTGATCTTTATTACGGATTAAGCTTTTTGTATGATCACATTCGAAAGCAGAATAATCTATTTCAATTAAATTGATATTCTTTTTTTCTAGTACATCTCTACGTCTTTTATTGTACTTTTCTATTTGCTCACCTCTAGTAATACCACTTACCGTCATAACATCTAGCTTATCCGACTGTTCCGTTTTGGTAAATTTTTCATTAAATTCTATCGCCACATTAGCACCTTCATAAAAAGCGGCTAAAGGTAATTTAGTTCTTGTCTTACCTTTTTTATGCATATCGCCTAACAAAAAAGCAAAAGTATGCTTACGCGATGCCTTTTCTTTAAGTAACTCATCGCAAAGGTCTATAATGTAAAATTCGTCACTGCTTTCTCTTTTAGCAATAGATTTCTCCTTTTTAGAAACAGAAGTTATTGCTTCGTTCGGTGTAAACGTAGCTCCTTCTCTTACCAAATACCAATAAACAGCAGTATCTGTACGCTCGCAATGAACAGAAGGTATAGTGTCTAAGGCATTCTCCTTATCTAGGTTACGCAACACTTTTCTAAGCGGCAACCCCTTTTTATTATCTTTGTTAAAAACTCCTGCTTCAATTAAATCTTCCATGATGTCTTTTGCAGGAATCCAATCTTTATCTGTATGTGTAGTAAAGTAATTTTTTACTACTTTATTTATTTGAGCGATTCTGTCTTCGCTATTACGATTATTCTCCATAAGTATAACTTTTATATCATTTGTACTGACTACAAATAAAAGTCCGCAAGATAAGTTAATATTATCACGAAATAATTATACTATTTATTTAATTGAATATTAAATAGTGCAAATACTTATTAAATAAT
This sequence comes from Bizionia sp., assembly GCA_018067115.1. Classification (GTDB taxonomy): domain Bacteria; phylum Bacteroidota; class Bacteroidia; order Flavobacteriales; family Flavobacteriaceae; genus Bizionia. The sequence continues at coordinate 1,673 of JAGPVI010000231.1, forward strand.
ATAGTTTTTAGTTGGAATTATATGGGAGGTGCTTTAACCTTTAATTACGTCTGTTTTAGCTTCACCTATTACTCGAGTACTCACCTTATACCCCTATCGTAAATCATCATTATAAGGCATTATAATGTTTGGGAACTCATTAAGTAACACTCTACCAATGTCACTTTAAAAGCTACCACTACTCGCTTTATCTAAAAAATAGTAGCCTCAATAAAAAGTTAAATGCAATGGTGTTTCATTCAAATTTTAGGAACTTGCCATAAATTAAGAGAGCGTATAGTTAGCATTCGTTTTATTACTAACTATAGACATCTCTAATTGGTTTAATATTTCGAATTAATAATAAATAGAAGCGCTTAAAATTTTAGCTTCGATTTATAAAATCTCATAGATAATGAATAGCAACAGAACGTACGGTATTGGAGGAAGCACAGCAGAAGAAGAACTCTTAAAATTAAATGAACCGACAACAAAGCCCACTCCTATTGACGCGCAAGAATTTCAAAACAGATTGGATAAAGCCTGTGCAGCATTAAAAACAAAAGGGTTAGATGCTCTATATATTAATGCTGGTACTAACTTATATTATTTCACGAATACCCAATGGAATCCATCAGAGCGTTTGGTTGGCGCTCTTCTTTTTGCCGACGGAACGTTAAAGTATGTTGTACCAGAATTTGAAATTGGAACATTCAACGATTTTATAGGAATTAAAGGTGAGATTATTCCTTGGGCGGAGCACGAATCTTCAGTACAAAAAATAGCTGAAGTTTTCACCGAAGGCATACGCTTGGCTGTAGACGATTCTACAAGTTTTACTATGGTTTCAAGCTTTCAAGAACATAAATCATTCGAAATCAGTAGTGCCGAAGTGTTGATAAGAGATATAAGATTACTAAAAAGCGAAGCTGAAATTGCACACATACAATACCCAATGAACTTAACAATGCAAGTACATCAAGCTACAGCGCGCATTTTAAAACCGGGAATCACCACCGCCGAAGTTGAGAGTTTTATTCATAAAGCGCACCAAAAGTTAGGTATTGCTAGCGGCTCTTACTTTTGTATCGTACTCTTTGGTAAAGATTCTAGTTTCCCACACGGCGTAAAAACGCCAAAACCACTAGAAGAAAATGATATCGTTTTAGTCGATACAGGTTGTAAATACAAAGGCTACCTCTCTGATATAACAAGAACATATATCTATGGAGATGCTACAGACAAGGAAAAGACTATTTGGGCAAACGAAAAAGCAGCACAATTAGCCGCTTTTAACGCGGCACAACTAGGACAGCCGTGCGGTTATATTGACGACCAAGTTAGGGTACAGTTGGAAAAAGATGGCTTAGGGCCAGATTATGGTTTACCGGGATTACCTCATAGAACAGGTCACGGTATCGGACTAGAAATCCACGAACACCCTTTTATCTTACGCGGAAATGAGATAAAGCTACAACCAGGAATGGCGTTTAGTATAGAGCCTATGATTGTAGTACCTGATGAATTTGGTGTGCGTTTGGAAGATCATATCTATATGACCGCAGATGGCCCAAAATGGTTTACAGAACCAGCTCACAGCATTGATAATCCGTTTGGAGTGTAATGTAATTAACTCAGTAACTTATTATTCTATAAATCTAAAAAAACCTGCCACACTTAATCGAGTGGCAGGTTTTTTATATTGAGGCTTAGGTTATAATAGGTTCCTTACAAGGAAAACAGAGATTTGTTTTAAACCGTATCGTTTTTAACTATAAACCGTAATTTATTCAACTTTAGTACTATTACAATTGTTTTCTTGCTTTTGCTTTACACTTGTCTCTTAAAATCCTTACGTTATTTAAAACACCAGGATTTCCAGCAATATTTAATAACGGTAAATGCTCTACGATTAACTTCTCTTGAATAGAACTAAGATTATCTGCTACCGAAACCCAGTTGATAATTAAATTTTCAT
>JAGPVI010000234.1 GCA_018067115.1 Bizionia sp.
AGGTAAACTTATTGCTTAACCTCTTCTATCTTTAAATCGTTGTAGTGTACAATGTAAACTGCGTCATTATAATAACCTCCAAATAATTTTTTCTTATAAGAAAACTTACTTTCTACGTATTTCGTTAAAGGTGAATCGTTAACAGATAAATACAAATCGTCTGATGTTAGCAATCGTAAAACAACATCCATAGTCACATCAAAACCTCTTACTACATAAGCATTTGGTGTTAAACCATATTCCTTTTCATAGGTATGCACAAAACTATTATCTTCATCTTCGTTTACTACCTTAGAAACGGCAGGATAAGTAAATTTAAGATTTGACAAGTGATAGTTTGAAACTATATCGGCTTCAAAAGCTCTTGTTTGCCCCGAAGTTGCCAAGATTATTTCTCGAGTTTTAGAATCATTTAAAGAGTTTAAAATACTTGTTACATTAGATATAAACCCCGAATTATCGGTTTCTAAAAACACAACATTCTTTCCTGGTTTTAACGCTTTTATAATATCCTGGTCGAAAATATAAAAAGCATCTTTCCCCGATTTTTTATCACTTCTAGAACTCACCGAAGAGGCGCTTAAAAATTGTGCTTTTAACGCATTGGCTTTAGTCTGATGTTTTTGATCGGACACGACTACAATATTAGTTGCCGATTGACTCTTGAAATGATCAATAATCGCTTTTTCCAAATCGTCGTCTGATGCTCTTGACTGAAACACATTGCTCCCTAAAGTAACCGTTTTAGTAATTGGCGATACCACAGCAATATTATCATCCCTCAATGCTAATGCCACAGTATTAAAATTCTTTGGCATTAACGGACCAATAACAGCATTGGTATTTTTAAAGCTATTATTATTTAAAATAGATAGCAATTCGCTATGCATATTTTGAGTGTCGTAAACATTAACTTTAATATTTGCACCCATTTTTTTAAGTGAGTCTAACGCAATTAATGCTCCAGAATAAAAATCTAATGAAATACTTAGGGTCTTATCTTGTTTAATTAATTCTTTGGCATCGGCCGTATCTATATCTACTTTATTTATTCTAAAAGGAAGCATTATCGCTATCTCCTTCATCCCTAATTCATTTGCTGTTAACTGCGATAATAGATTAGTGCTAGTTAATATCTCTCCTGCTGGAGTGTTCCCTTCAGAATTATTTTCGGCAGCCAACCCTTTTTCATAAGGTACTTTTAATACCATTCCTTCTTTTAAGCCTGTTTCGGCCAACCCTGGGTTTAATTTTTCTAATTCATTTTGTTCTAAACCCGTTTTTACTTTTAATCTGTAAAACCCTTCTTTTGGTAAAACCGTATAGTAGCTATATTTTTCATCTACCTTTTTAATAGCTTCTGTTTTTACATTTGGAATAGTAATAGTTTCGCCAGGCTGAAGAACCTCTAAGCCCGGATTTAAATCTTCTAATTCTTTAACAGTGATACCAAATTTATAAGCGATTCGCCATTTCCCCTCTTTAGGTTGCACCACATAGGTATTTGTTGCTTCTGATTTAGTAGAGGAGTTATCTGTTTTAACAGTCTCATTTTTAACTATTTTTTTAAGAACAGGAATCTGTAATTCATCTCCTTTTCTTAAGTTATTAGCATATAATGACGTGTTATATTTTTTTATTTCAGCTTGAGAGACATTGTATGTTTTAGACAAGCTATACAGCGTTTCTTTTCGTTTTACTTTATGAGTAATAAACTTTTCAACTTCGTTCACTACAGTAACACCTCCAACAGGGCTACTAATTAATGTCCCCTCTTTTGGAATGATTAAAACAGTATTACTTTTCAGCCCTTTTCTCGCATCTGGATTTAATCCTAAGATAGCAGAAACAGACACTTTATATTGTTTTGATATACTTTCTAAGGTTTCTCCAGAAGTTACTTTATGTGTAGAGTAATCTTGCCCTTGCATGGAAGAACAACTTAAAAAACTCAATGCTAAAAATGCTGTAACTATTATTTTTTTCATATGCTTAATATACTTTAAAAACTACTTTACTACCAACTAAACTCTCTTCTTACCTTAAAAATACAATTAATTTTGAAGCAAAAGAAAGCGCGTTCTCTAAGATAACGCGCTTTCCAATACTATTGTTATAATAACTATCTTTAAACGTTAAAAAAACGCGTGATAACTATTTATTCCCACTCAATTGTTGCTGGTGGCTTAGAACTAATATCGTATACCACTCGGTTTACACCTTTAACTTTATTAATAATATCGTTAGATGTTTTTTGCAAAAACTCGTAAGGTAAATTTACCCAATCTGCCGTCATTCCATCTGTACTTTCTACAGCACGTAAAGCGACACATTTTTCGTAGGTACGCTCATCTCCCATAACACCAACACTATTTACTGGTAACAAAATTGCACCGGCTTGCCATACTTTATCGTACAACCCAGCTTTCTTTAATCCGTTAATAAAAACCGCATCTACCTCTTGAAGTATTCTTACTTTTTCTGGTGTGATATCTCCTAAAATACGAATAGCCAAACCTGGCCCTGGAAAAGGATGACGTCCCAATAAGTCTTTATCCATTCCCATAGAAGCACCAACGCGACGCACTTCGTCTTTAAATAATGCTTTTAAAGGCTCTACAATTTTAAGTTTCATAAAGTCTGGTAATCCTCCAACATTATGATGACTTTTAATGGTTGCGCTAGGTCCTCCAGTTGCCGAAACACTTTCTATAACATCTGGATAAATAGTTCCCTGAGCTAACCATTTTACATCTTGAATTTGGTGTGCTTCATCATCGAAAACTTCAATAAACACACGACCAATAGCTTTACGCTTTAATTCTGGATCGCTTAATCCTGCTAACGCATCCAAAAAGCGTGCCGAAGCATCTACACCTTTTACATTTAAGCCCATCCCTTTGTACTGTTCTAATACTTCGGTGAACTCATTTTTACGTAAAAGACCATTGTTTACAAAAACACAATACAGGTTTTCGCCAATTGCTTTATGGAGTAGCATTGCCGCTACACTAGAATCTACACCTCCCGAAAGACCTAAAACCACTTTATCGTTACCAATTTGTGCTTGAAGTTTATCGACAGTTTCTTCAACAAAACTATCTGGTGTCCAATCTGGATTTACCTTAGCAATATGAATTAAAAAATTCTCTAATAATTGTTTCCCATCTGTAGAATGGTATACTTCTGGGTGAAATTGAATAGCATAAGTCTCTTCGCCTTCAATTTTATAAGCTGCGTTTTGTACGTCTTCAGTACTTGCTAAAAGCACTCCGTTTTCCGGAAGGCTCTTAATAGTATCACTATGACTCATCCAAACTTGGCTGCCTTTTTGTATGTTTTTAAAAAATGTTTCCCCTTCTTTAACGTAGTTTAAATTTGCTCGTCCATACTCTCTCGTGTTAGAAGGTGCTACCTCTCCACCAGAAAAATGAGCTAAGTACTGCGCACCGTAACATACTGCTAGCATTGGCTTTTTGGCTCTAATCTCTGCTAAATCTGGATGAAAAGCTTCAGCCGATCTTACAGACATTGGGCTACCAGAAAGGATGACCGCTTTGTACTCTGAGACGTTAGTTGGAATTTTGTTAAATGGGTGTATTTCAGAATAGATGTTAAGTTCTCTAACTCTACGCGCAATAAGTTGTGTGTATTGCGATCCGAAATCTAATATTAATACCTTGTCGTGTTGCATGTGCAAAAATACTATTTAATTATAAAAAAATAAATGATACTCTAAAAAATTTAGTGCATCGAGTTTAATATTGCTTCTATATCTTTTTCTGTGGTATCTGGATTGATAAAACAGAATCGGGAAACGGTTTCGAAAGCATCACCTTTCTTGTACTTTGTTGGCGTTACTAAAGCAAACCCTTTACGGTGATTTTCGTAAGTCCAATTTGTGTAATCTTCTGGTGCCCAGCCTTTCCTTCTATATAACACACAAGATAAACTTGGTTCTCTTACAAGTTCCAAATCTGGATGTGCTTCTATCATCCTCCCTGCTAATTGCGCTAATTCTAGTCCGCGTTCTACCGCTTCTTTATATCTATCCACCCCGTGCATTGCTAAAGAAAACCACAATGGTAACCCGCGAACACGTCGTGTTAATTGTATTTGGTAGTCGGCAGGATTAAATCCATGCGCTCCTTCATCTTTAAAAATATCTAAATAAGAGCCTTGTTGTGAGTGTGCATTTTTTGCCAATTCCGGCTCTCTGTAAATTACCGCGCCACAATCGTATGGAGAAAACATCCATTTATGCGGATCGATAGTAATACTATCTGCTCTTTCAATACCATTAAATAAGTGTCTCACAGAATCGGCTACCAATGCGCCACCTCCATAAGCTGCATCGACGTGGAACCATAGATTCTCGTCTTCGCATACT
>JAGPVI010000248.1 GCA_018067115.1 Bizionia sp.
GAGTTATTTTTATCAAATGCTATTGTAAATGAAATGTATTGTTTAAGAGCTTGCGTTGTAAATTTCAGAACTTCAAAAAAAGATATTAAAGAGATTATTGATATAATAGTTAGAGAGGGAAGAAATACTCATTTGAAATTACAAGAACGAAAAGTGAATTAATAATGTGTTACAACAATGGTTATAAGTAATTGCTTGTTCACGCCTACTTCTGAAAATCCTCGCGGATTTCAGTTTGGTGTACACTCTAATCTATAACTTTTGTAAAGGATGTATCTTAACGAACATTAATATAGAAATTATGAAAACAATACTAAATATGATTAAAAAGCTATCATTTTTAACTTTGTTTATCGTTACTTTAATTGGTTGTAACTCAAAAAATAAAGATAAAGAGTCTATTGAAGACACACAAAAGGTAACTTCCCAAAATGCCCTTTCAGCTGTGATTGATTCTATTAATTCAGATATAAACAACGGCGATTATGGATTAATAGACCGCTTTATGGTCATACAAAATGACGAGTTATTGGCAGATTTTAAATATCACCAAGACTATGAAACCACAGTTAAAAAACATGACACGGCCAATCATCAATACAATTTCAATAATACGAATTGGCATCCTTACTACAAGGAAAGTGAATTGCACACGCTTCAATCTGTAACCAAAAGTATTACATCAATCCTTTTTGGTATTGCGTTGGATTTGAACAAGGGATATAATGTTAGTAACAAAGCAATGCCTTTGTTAAATAATAATGACATTGACCTTAAAAATGAACGAAAACAAAATATATCCATTGAAGATTTATTGACTATGAGAAGTGGATTACAATGGAATGAAGAGACTGACCATAATGATACTACAAATGACTGTTTTAGGCTGGAATCAAGCGACAACTGGATAGAATATGTATTGAGCAAGCCTATGGATACCATACCAGGAACAAAATTTGTATATAATGGTGGAGGAACTGTTCTTTTAGGTAAAATCCTTAGAAGCATTACGGGCAAACGAATTGACCATTGGGCAGAAGAAAAATTATTTGAGCCACTCGGCATTACAGATTACTATTGGAAAGAAACGCCTGATGGAGAAATTGATACAGAAGGAGGTTTATATCTAAAGGCAGAAGACTTAGCTAAAATTGGTTCATTGTTTTTGAACAAAGGGAAATGGAACGGTAAGCAGATTGTATCTGAAAGTTGGGTTGCAACATCCACAAGTCCTTTACTTAAAGACGTAAAACCTCAATGGCAAAGTGTTACGGGATATGGATATCAATGGTGGATTCCTGAATATACGGATAATGGCAAAACCAATATTTATTCTGCCAACGGATATGGAGGTCAGTATTTAATGATAGCACCAGAACATAATTTAATAATTGTCTTTAATGGTTGGAATATAAATGATGAACCAAAAAAGTCAACTTATAGAGTTTTACAAGACAGAATAATTCCCGCACTTAAGCATAAATAACTGGATATAACAATGGCTATAATTTATTGCTTGGTCACTGCCGACTTACGACCATTTCTGCGGAATATTCTATCTGTGATTTAATTACTAAATTAAGATAAAAGATATACAAAACGTTGTACACCATTATGATCCTTCCTGAATAAAGTCTACAGAATTCTAAACATTATGTGCAAAAACGACAAAGTAATTAGAGGTTACAACGACTCTTTGAAATTAAAAATTTTAACCAAAATATCAATCTGAATCACGCAAAGAGAGCCGCAAAAAACACAGTTAATTTATTCAATGAAATAAGATTACATTTATCTTTAGATTATAAAACATCAAATATGGTCTATAAAGTATCTGGGGAATTCAGTTTTAACCTGTAGCCAGATTTCAGTGAGTACTATTTAACCATAAAAAAAAGCGACCTGTAATTCAGATCGCTTTTTTATAGTATGTTTTTTCTTTCTTACTTGGTAGTCATAATAGTTAACTCATCAACAATATGTTTTGCATTAGAGTATTTATCAATTAACCAAAGTACATATCTAATATCTACACTAATAGTTCGTTGTAAATCCTTATCGAAAATAACATCACCAGCCATCGCTTCAATGTTACCATCGAATGCTAAACCAATTAATTCTCCTTTTCCGTTAACTACTGGCGAACCAGAATTTCCTCCAGTAATATCGTTATCTGTTAAGAAATTTACTGGCAATTCACCACGCTCATTAGCATAACGACCGTAATCCTTCTTTTCATAGCTATCTAGCATACTTTGGTCCAAATCAAACTCAGGATCATTAGGCTTGTACTTATTAATCATACCTTTAAAAGTGGTATAATTATTTTCTTTAGCATCGTTTCTTTTATCTGCTGGCAACGCTCTCACTTTTCCATAAGATAATCTTAACGTAGAATTTGCATCTGGATATTGAATATCGCTTAACCCAGATTCGCGTAACCCTTTTACTAATAATCTAAAAGACGCATCAAAATCGTTTGTTGGCTGTTCTAACGCTTCTGGACTTTCTCTATACTTATCTAATAATTGATTAGATAATTTATACATTGGGTCATTCTCTAAAATAGCGTCGTCTGGGTATTGTAAAAATGCTAATGCTCCTTCTTTAGTCGAAAATAAACTTAAATCGAAAATAGCATTGGTATACGTTGTAAAATCATTATTATTTTTCTGACCTATTTCTGCTACTAATTCTGGTAAAGAATAGTTAGATTTTGAAGCTAACAAGCCTAATTGCTTAGCTAAAATTTCTTTTTCTAAAGGCAAGTGATAATCTTTATAAGAGTTTTCAATAAAAGCCTCTAACTTTGGTAAAAGGTTTTTACGTTCGGCTTCATTAGCAGCAACATATTGTTTAAATGCAGAGCCAATTCTGTATGGTAATGCTGCAAATTTACTAGAGCGTAACAAGCCTAACAAATAGTTTCCTTGTTTTGCTTTTTCGTTAGTTAAGCTATAATAATTATTAATATTTTCAATAACATTGCCGTACACCGCTTTGTTATCTTTTTTATTTGCCCATCTGTTAAATTTAGCTTCAGTTTTGCTCTTTTTTTCTACGGTTTTATGTTCGGTTAGAGCTGTTATCATTCCTGCTCTGTTTTTCCAATAGTTCGCAATACTTGCATAAGAAGAGGCATACATTAGGTTTACAGATTCGTCTGCATCCATATATTTCCTCATCACGTCCATACTTAATTTTGACCCTTCAACCCAAGCAGGGTAAGCGAATTTTACGTTTTGCTCTACACCTTGCGCCGGCATCCAACGGTTAGTACGTCCAGGATACCCTAAAATCATTGCAAAGTCGTCTTCTTTTACACCGTCAATACTAACAGGTAAATGGTATTTTGCTTTTAAAGGCACGTTATCTGTAGAATAATCTGCTGGCTGCCCTTCATTATCCGCATAAACTCTAAACAATGCAAAATCACCAGTATGTCTTGGCCATTCCCAATTATCTGTATCTCCACCAAATTTACCAACATTTTCTGGTGGTGTTCCTACTAAACGCACATCTTTATAATCTTCATAAACGAAGTAGTAAAACTCATTACCTTGATAGAACGAACGCACAGAAACGGTGTACTTACCATCTTCGCTATTTTCTTGTTCTATTTTAGCAATTTCCTTATTAAGTGCTGCTTCACGTTCTTTTTCGCTCATAGTATCATTTACTTGCGATAACATACGTTTAGAAACGTCGTCCATTCTTACAAAAAAGCGAACGTATAGGCTTTCTGGTTTCATTTCCTCTGCTATAGAACCTGCCCAAAATCCGTTTTTTAAATGGTTTTGCTCTGCAGTAGATAATTCAGCAATAGCACTATAACCACAATGGTGGTTTGTTAGCACCAGCCCGCTATCTGAAACGATACTTGCCGTACAGCCACCATTGAATTGAACAATGGCATCTTTTAAACTCTGATTGTTAATACTGTAGATTTCTTCAGGCGTTAATTGTAAACCCATTTTTTGCATATCGCGATGATTTAAACGCTCAATATGCATTAGAAACCACATACCTTCATTAGCCATTGTTGACGAAAATGACATAATAAAGACAATAATTGTAAGGAATAATTTCTTCATGTTTTGTTTTTTTAAATATTGCGATAAAAGTACTGAAATTTATGCTGCTCCCTAAACTGTTAGAATGTTAAAAACTTGTTATTTTTAAACAGAAATTAAACCCTCGGCTTTAAAATATTGCAGCATTCACTCCTTAAAACTTATAACGTACTTAAAAGGTCGCAGTGTCATTTTTAGCTTTATATATATTAAACTATCTAAGTAGTCTTACACAGAAGATTATAGAGGATAACGTTTTATTTTTAACTGAGTTGAAAGCCCTTTAAACAAATATTTGGGTGAGTTTTACAAACCGTTAGCGTGACTCTTTTAAAATAATTCAATTTCGAAAAGGGAAAGCTGTAAGTATTTGATGAAGAGCCATAAATTATATTATAATTTTTAAAAAATACTGCTACCTATTCTTAAATATAGACATCTTCAAGACGTTGAATTATTTTCAACCTTAGCGCATGTCTAAAACTAAAAGAAACGTCTAAATAAAGAGCAAATAAATTATAACGGCCTCTAATTATGTTAAATTATAGATCTCGCACACATATCATTTAGTGATAAATAAAAAATAATGTATGTTTACAGTGTAAAATATAATTAGTTAATAGGT
>JAGPVI010000278.1 GCA_018067115.1 Bizionia sp.
AACAATTTTTAGAACACGAGATACCTTAGTAATAGTATCGTTATTACGCGTCTCTAAAAAGGTGATTTGGGAGAGTGTATTCGAGAGAAGAGGAATAGCCAGAGTGTGATTAAATCTACCCATCCAACTGTGTTTAATCCCTTCTCTAATCTTGTTGTTCGTTTGTCCCTGTATTGATTTTACTCTCATAGAAATATGAATAATACATTATTTAAATTTTAAGTGCTATTAATCAATTTTAAGGAAGGGGAGTATTAAATTTAGTAAAAAGGAGTCAATATAGCTAATTAATACACATAAGATGTTGCAGATCAAGTCTATATATCTGCTATTTGTAGCGTTTTTATCCAGGATTCTAAGAAAGGACTCTAGGTTTGATAAAAGAATATAGCCTTTATGCTCAAGGCAGCGACGCAATAGGTAAGGCCAGAGAACACTATATTTTGGAAACTGTAGGCCATGCAAAAGTGTCTATTATAAAAACGCTTTTTAGCATGACACAGTTAACTATAGATTATAAAGATTTCGATTTGTTTGAAGTGTGGTAAGTCTATTATTATTAAAATAAAAAAAGCCGTTTCTGGGGAGAAACGGCTTAAACAACTTAATAAAAAAACTCAACTTAAAAGCAGTACTTATTCTCTGCTTTAATTTTTTCAGCGATTTCGTTACGTAAGTCAACAATATCTGGGTAGTTAGCGTATTTTGTAAAGCGTTTTAATCCCATAAGCATCATACGTTGCTCATCACCTTCAGCAAAAGAAATAATACTTTCTTTTCCTTTTTTCTCAATAATATCTACGGCGTTATATAAGTATAATTTAGACATTGCTATTTGCACAGCTTGTTTGTCTTCGCCAAAACGTTTTGCATTTTTCTCGGTTCTTAAAATTGCAGATTCAGCCATATAGATTTCTATTAAAATATCGGCAGCTGCAATTAATAGCTGTTGGTGTTGCTCTAAGTCTGGGCCAAATTTCTGTACCGCTGCTCCAGCAACCATTAAGAAGGTTTTTTTAAGCTTCTTAATCATTTCTTTTTCTTCTGAAAACAATTCAGAATAATCAGGTGTATCGAAAGAAGGAATACCCATTAGCTCACCTTGAACCGCTTGAGCTGGACCTAATAAATCTACGTGACCTTTCATTGCTTTTTTTACTAACATACCTACGCAAAGCATACGGTTAATTTCGTTAGTTCCCTCATAAATACGAGCGATACGTGCATCTCTCCAAGCAGCTTCCATAGGTGTTTCTTCCGAGAACCCCATACCTCCAAAAATTTGGATTCCTTCATCTGCGGCGTGTTGCACATCTTCAGATACGGCTACTTTTAATATAGAACATTCAATAGCATATTCTTCTACACCTTTTAATTCTGCTTCTTGATGCGTGTTACCAGAGGCTTGACGCATAGTAATACGATCTTCAATATTTTTTGAAGCTCTATAGGTCGCTGATTCTCCAACATAAGCATTGGTAGCCATTTCAGCTAATTTTATCTTTATCGCACCAAAGTCTGCAATAGGAGTATTAAACTGTTTACGCTCGTTAGCATAATTTACAGCTGTTGTAAGAATACGACGTTGAGAATCTAAACATGCACCGGCCAATTTAATACGACCAATGTTAAGAGCGTTCATAGCAATTTTAAATCCTTCTCCACGACCAGCTAACATATTTTCGGCCGGCACAACTGTGTCGTTATAAAATACTTGACGGGTAGAAGACGCACGAATACCAAGTTTGTGTTCTTCTTCTCCCATAGTAATACCGTTTGGGTTATTTTTATCGTACTCTACAATAAATCCGGTAATATTTTTATCATCTTCAATACGGGCAAAAACAATCATCAAGCTACAGAAACCTGCATTCGAAATCCACATTTTTTGTCCGTTAATTTTATAGCTTTTTCCGTCTTCAGATAATGTAGCTGTAGTTTTTCCAGAGTTGGCATCCGATCCTGCGCCTGGCTCTGTTAAACAATAAGCACCAAACCATTCTCCAGTTGCTAATTTAGGAACGTATTTTTTCTTTTGTTCTTCTGTTCCATAAAGCGTAATTGGCATAGTACCAATCCCTGTATGTGCACCAAAAGCAGTACTGAAAGATCCTGTTCCACTTGAGATATAATCGCAAGTTAATAGGGTAGAGACGAAGCCCATTCCTAATCCAGAATACTCTTCAGGAACAGCAACTCCTAAAAAGCCAAGGTCACCAGCTTTACGCATCACTTCTTCTGTTAGTGCGTAATCTTTAGCCTCGAAACGTGCTCTATTCGCTATAATTTCACGGTCGTTAAACTCCATTACGGCTTCCTTCATCATTATTTGTTCCTCCGAAAAATCTTCAGGAGTAAATACGTCTTCACAGTTTGTTTCTTTTACTAAGAACTGACCTCCTCGAAGGATATCTTTTTCAGTTGTTTCCATTTTCTTTATGATTTTGTATCTAGTAATGAGTATTTAGAACTCAACCTACATAGATGTTTTTATTTTTAATATTAATTTTTTCACTACTCACTACTCACTACTCACTACTTTAGGAATTCAAATATCCCACACGCTCCTTGACCGGTACCAACACACATTGTTACGGCGCCATATTTACCAGTCATATCACGTTTTCTCATTTCGTCGAATAACTGAACAGACAGTTTTGCTCCTGTACATCCTAATGGGTGCCCAAGTGCAATAGCTCCACCGTTTACGTTTACGATATCTGAGTTTAAGTTTAGTTCTCTAATTACTGCTATCGATTGTGAAGCAAAAGCTTCATTTAATTCAATAAGTTCTAAATCTGATTGTTGTAAACCTGCTTGTTTTAATGCTTTTGGAATGGCTTTTACAGGGCCAATTCCCATTATGCGTGGCTCTACACCAACAGCGGCATAGTTTACCAAACGAGCAATGGGTTCCAGGTTTAATTCTTTAACCATTTCTTCACTCATAACCATTACAAAGGCAGCTCCATCACTCATTTGAGACGAGTTTCCAGCCGTTACACTACCGCCAGCAGCAAATACCGCTCTTAATTTAGATAAGGCTTCAATGCTTGTGCCTTTACGTGGTCCTTCATCTTTAGTTACGGTGTACGTTCTAGTGGCTTTTTTTCCATTGTCGTCGATATAAGTTTCATCAACGTCTATAGGAACAATTTGGTCCTGAAAACGATTTTCGGCAAGAGCTCGTAATGCTTTCATGTGCGAGTGGTACGCAAATTCATCTTGATCCTCGCGAGAGACTTTAAATTGTTTTGCTACAGCTTCCGCTGTATTTCCCATTCCCCAATAATAATCTTCGTGTCCGGCTTTTATGACGTCGTAGTTTAATTCTGGTTTAAACCCTGTCATTGGCACGGCACTCATACTTTCTGCACCACCTGCAATAATACAATCGGCCATACCTGCTTGAATTTTTGCTGTAGCCATACCGATAGTTTCTATTCCTGAAGAACAAAAACGATTAACGGTTACTCCAGGAACATCTACGATATCTAACCCCATTAACGAGATTAGTCGTGCCATATTTAATCCTTGAGCGCCTTCTGGCATTGCGTTACCAACAATAACGTCGTCTATACGTTTTGGATCTAAGGTAGGCAGTTCTTTCATCATGTACTTGATGGTTTCTGCTGCTAGCTCGTCGGTTCTTTTAAAACGGAACACGCCTTTAGGTGCTTTACCAACTGCGGTTCTATATGCTTTTACTATATATGCTTGTTTCATTTTGTGTCTTGTTTCTAATTAACTCAATACTAATAACTCATTACTTAAAACACTAGTTTCTAAGTGGCTTTCCTTTCGTTAACATATGCTGAATTCTTTCTAATGTTTTACGCTCTGTACATAAACTCAAGAAAGCTTCTCGCTCTAAGTCTAACAAATATTGTTCGCTAACTAAGGTCGGTTCAGATAAATCACCACCAGCCATAACATAAGCTAGTTTATTAGCGATTTTCATATCGTGATCTGAGATATAGTTGCTATCATTCATAGAGTCTGTTCCTACTAAAAACATACCTAGCGCTTGTTTACCAAGTACTTTTACATCAGTACGGCGAACAGGTTGCGTGTAGCCCATATCGGCCATTAATTTAGCGTGTTGTTTTGCAACAGCTATTTGACGGTCTTTATTGACAACAACGATATCTTTTCCTTTTTGCAAAAGGCCTAAATCGAACGCTTCATAAGCAGAGGTAGATACTTTGGCCATACCAATAGTTAAGAAGTATTCTTGCAGAGTGTTTAATTGCACATCTCCTTTTTTAAACGTGTCCGATGCTCTTAAAGCCATTTCTTTAGAACCACCACCACCAGGGATTACACCAACACCAAATTCTACTAGACCCATATATGTTTCTGCGGCAGCAACAACTTTATCGGCGTGTAATGAGAGTTCACAACCACCACCTAAAGCCATACCGTGAGGTGCTGACACTGTAGGGATAGATGAGTAACGCATACGCATCATCGTGTCTTGGAAGTATTTAATAGCCATATTAAGCTCGTCGTATTCTTGTTCGGCAGCCATCATAAAAATCATTCCTATGTTTGCTCCAACCGAGAAATTTGCAGCTTGGTTTCCAACAACGAGTCCATCAAAGTCTTTTTCGGCTAAATCGATTGCTTTATTTAAACCAGCTAAAACATCACCTCCAATAGTATTCATTTTAGATTGGAATTCGCAGTTAAGAATACCATCTCCTAAATCTTCAATAACAACGCCAGAGTTTTTAAAGACTTCTTTTGTTTTTCTAATATTATCTAAGATGATAAATGAATCTTGTCCTGGAATTTTTTCTTGTTTTTGCTTCGGAATATCATAGCAGTAAGTTGCCCCATCTTTAATCGTATAAAACGAAGTATTGCCAGAAGCAATCATTTCATTTACCCACGCAGCAGGTTCTAAACCTTCGGCTTTCATTAATTCTATTCCTTTTTCAACGCCAATAGCATCCCAAATTTGAAATGGCCCATGTTCCCATCCAAACCCAGCTTTCATAGCGTCGTCAATTTTATAAAGATCGTCGGTGATTTCCGGAATTCTATTAGACACGTATGCAAATAATGCTGTGAAGCTTTTTCTATAAAACTCGCCAGCCTTATCTTTTCCTTTTATTAAAACTTTAAATCTATCGACAACTTTATCAATTGTTTTTGTCAATTCTAACGTGGCGAATTTTGCGCGTTGCGAGTCGCGGTACTCTAAGGTGTTGAGGTCTAGGGTTAAAATTTCTGAAGAGCCATCTTTATTTCTAACTTTTTTATAAAATCCTTGGCCCGTTTTACTTCCTAACCATTTGTTCTCCATCATTTTCTCGATGAAGTTTGGTAGTTTAAACAATTCTAAACGTTCGTCTTTAGGGCAGTTTTCTCTAATACCGTTTGCCACGTGTACTAAAGTATCTAATCCCACAACATCTACCGTTCTAAAAGTTGCCGATTTTGGTCTCCCAATAACTGGTCCCGATAATTTATCGACTTCTTCTACTGTTAAATCTAGTTCTTTTACGGCATGAAATAGGCTTTGGATACTAAAAATTCCAATTCTATTACCAATAAAAGCAGGGGTGTCTTTTGCGACTACCGATGTTTTTCCTAAAAATTGCTCACCGTAACCATTTAAAAACTCTAATACAGAAGCATCTGTTTTAGGTCCAGGGATGATTTCGAATAATTTTAAATAACGTGCAGGGTTAAAGAAGTGGGTACCACAAAAATGTTTCTGAAAATCTTCAGAACGACCTTCACTCATAAAGTGAATGGGGATTCCAGACGTATTAGAGGTTATTAAAGTACCCGGAGTTCTGTGTTTTTCAAGTTTTTCGAAAACCTGTTGTTTTATATCTAGTCTTTCTACAACAACTTCCATAATCCAATCCACATCTTTTACTTTAGCGATGTCGTCGTCTAGGTTTCCAGTTGTTATTCTTTTTGCAAAAGACGAATGGTAAATAGGCGAAGGTTTCGATTTTAAAGAAGCAGATAGTGCTTCGTTAACCAATCTATTTCTTACTACTTTATCTTCCAGGGTTAGCCCTTGTGCTTTTTCTTTGTCGTTAAGTTCTCTAGGAACAATGTCTAACAATAGTACTTCTACACCAATGTTAGCAAAGTGACATGCTATACCGCTTCCCATAATTCCGGAACCAATAATTGCGATTTTTTTTATTCTACGTGTGCTCATTTTATTATGATGTTTACTTTTGGTTGTATATTTTTTTGTTTGAAATTAGCTCGGTAATCGTTTCGGTAACTTCTTGAAAGTGTTTTAATTTTTCTTCGGAGATGTTATTTTTAATCGTGTTATTAAAAGTTAAAACGCGATCTCTAGAATACTCTCGCTTTTCTTTACCGAATTCTGTGAGGTGAATAAGAACACCGCGGCCGTCTTCAGGATTTGGTTTTCTTTCTATAAGCCCGAGCTCATCCATCTTTTTTAAAATACGAGATAAACTCGTCGCTTCCATACCCATTATAGGGCCTAAAGATGTTGAAGGTGTACCTTTTTCTGGGTCTATACTTAGTAACGTGAAGCCGGTAGCCATTGTAGAATCGAACTTAGCAGCTTCCTCATTATACATTTTATTTACAGCGAGCCAAGTGGTTCTTAATAAATAATCAATGGTTTTGTCTTTCATTATTTTTATGTCCGTAATAGTATGAGTACCAAAGATAAGGAAAAATACTATGCACGCATAATAAATAAGAGGTTTTTTTTAGACATAAAAAAAGCCTCCGTGAAGAGGCTTTTTAAAATTTTATGATCTGTAAATTTTTTCTATTAAGTCTTTGTAAATTTCTTTAATCACTTTACGTTTCATTTTCATTGTAGGCGTAAGGTGTCCATCCTCAATAGTCCAAGGGTTTGGCGTGATTTCAAATTTTTTAATTTGTTCCCAATGCCCGAAACATTTGTTAACTTCATCTATTTCTTCTTGAATGCGTTCCAGAAGTTTTGGATTAGAGGTTAATTCTTCTTTTGTTTTTAAAGCGTATTTATGTCTTTTAGCCCACTCTTCGACAAACTCATAATTAATTTGGATAAGAGCTGCTGGCATTTTCTCTCCTTCGCCAATAACCATAATTTGTTCTATAAATCGGGATTGTTTGAACTTGTTTTCTAATAGAGCAGGAGCTACATATTTTCCGCCAGAGGTTTTAAACATTTCTTTTTTTCTATCTGTTATTTTCAAGAAGCCATCACTATCTATTTCTCCAATATCACCTGTATAGAAATAACCATCTTTAATAACTTCGGCTGTTTTTTCCGGGTCTTTAAAATAGCCTTTCATAACATTTGGACCTTTTACCAGGATTTCACCGTCTTCTGCTATTTTTACTTCTACATTATCTATGGCTTTTCCAACGGTTCCAACTCTAAAACCACCGTCTCTCATATCATTTACAGAAATAACTGGAGATGTTTCTGTTAGTCCGTAACCTTCCATAATAGGTAATCCAGCAGCGGCAAAAACACGTGTAAGTCTAGGTTGTAGAGCAGCACTACCAGAAACCATTAAATCTAGTTTTCCTCCTAAGCCTTCTTTCCATTT
>JAGPVI010000280.1 GCA_018067115.1 Bizionia sp.
GTGTAACAGTAGCAATACTCTAGATTTCTAATTTCTTAAGCTCTAAATAATTTCTGTTTAATCTTCTTAATAGTATGCCATAGATAAGTCTGTAGAACAACCAGAATATGAGGACACAAATACCAGTTAACACAAAAGTAATTAAGTAGAAAACGATAGTCTGAGATGTTGTAAAATGAATAATTTTGTCGTGAAGCGCAGAATCGTTTTGAGACGTAAAATATAAACTTATTGGAACGCTTAAAAATATCATCGATAAGTTGTAAATAACATAGTACTTAACAATTTTTCGCGTTTTTAATATGCTTGCCATTAATTGCTTGGTGTTATCTGTAACAGATATGTTTTTGTATGCTTTATATAAAAGATAAACAAATACAATAACCACACTAAAAGTTAATACAGACAGTACTATTAAAGCTAAGTTATTGCCATAAATTTGTTCTAAATCTTTTAAATAGCTTGAAGAAAATAGCGGAATAAAATTAATTAAAATCCAAAATACAAGCTCTGCAATACTGATGTAAAAAAGTGTTTTCACTATAGAAGACGACTTTTTTAGCAGCATAGGGTATAATTGCTTAGAAGATAGCTTTTGATGGCTATCGGCATTGGTTTTCCAATGTTTTTTTAATAATTCCAACTCATCCATAGGTTACGGATTTAAAATAGTTTTTAATTTGGTTTTTATTCTATTCATTTTCACTCTGGCATTCACCTCACTAATTCCTAGTGTTTCACTTATTTCTTTGTAATTTTTATCCTCTAAGTACAAAAACACTAATGCTTTATTAATATCATCGAGCTGGTATACGGCTTCGTATAATAATTTTAGTTGTTGCTCTTCCGTATTATCATAATCCTCGGCTTTAATTTTAAATTGTACGGCATCGAATTCTTGCGTTTTTACCTGTCGTTTCGATTTTCGATAGAGCGTAATTGCTGTATTTAAACCTACCCGATACATCCAAGTGCTAAATTTAGAATCACCACGAAATTTTGGGTATGCTTTCCAAAGTTGTATAGTGATTTCTTGAAATAAGTCGTTGTGTGCATCATAATTATTCGTGTACAAGCGGCAAACTTTATGCACAATATTTTGATGCTCTTCTAGCAATTCTATAAAACGATGTTCTAGTTCTTTATTCAATGTATTTGGTTAGGTATTGTATAAGTAGTCTAAAGATATGAATTGTTACAAAAACAAAAATTAATATTAAATAAAAAGTATAAACTATGATGCTTCTGTATCTTTGTGTGTTAATAGAAGCTATTTAGTATTATGAATATTCCAGAAACAAGCTTACCTAGAATTGTTATAGTTGGTGGAGGTTTTGCCGGTATTAGTATGGCCAAATCTTTAGCAAATAAAAAAGTGCAAGTTGTTATGTTCGACAAACATAATTACCATACATTTCAGCCACTATTGTATCAAGTGTCTTCGGCTAGTTTGGAGCCGGACGCGATTGCTTACCCACTTCGAAAAATTATTAAAAAAAATGATAGAGCTTTTTTTAGGTTAGCCGATGTGAATCAAATTAACCCTGAAGAAAAAGAAATTGAAACAAGTATTGGTAATCTAAATTACGATTATTTAATCCTTGCCACTGGAACACGCACTAATTACTTTGGTAATAAAGAGGTCGAAAAACACAGTATGCCAATGAAGCAGGTTCCTCAGGCATTAAACATTAGGAGTTTAATTCTTCAAAATTTTGAAAAAGCGGCCATTACCAAATCTAAACAAGAGCGTTTGGCACTGTTAAATTTTGTAATTGTGGGTGGCGGACCTACAGGTGTGGAGTTAGCAGGAGCTATTGCAGAATTAAAAAACCATATTTTACCTCGCGATTATAAGGATCTTGATGCAAGTGCAATGGAAATTCACCTTCTAGAAGGAGCAGATCGTGTATTACCACCAATGAGTGAGCACGCGTCTAAAAAAGCCGAATATTTCCTTAAAAAATTGGGTGTTAATGTGCATTGTAATACTATAGTTAGTAATTATAATGGCAAAACGGTAACCACTAATTCAGACTTATTTTTAGAATCGGAAACCTTAATATGGGCGGCAGGAGTTACAGGAAAACCCGTAAAAGGGTTAAGAGCGGATGCTTTAATAGAGCGAGCTAATCGTTATAAAGTAAACGAATACAATCAGGTAATGGGTTACGATTCTATTTTTGCTTTAGGCGATATTGCGTCTATGGAAACCGAAGCTTTCCCGAAAGGACACCCACAATTAGCGCAACCAGCGATTCAACAGGGTAAACTGTTAGGAGAAAATATTATTAAATTAATTGAAGGCAAGCCATTAAAGAAATTTGTCTACAACGATAAAGGCTCTATGGCAACAGTAGGAAGAAATAAAGCTGTCGTAGATTTAAAACATTATAAGTTTGGTGGGTTTTTCGCTTGGTTTGTGTGGATGTTTGTGCATTTAATGTCTCTTGTAGGATTTAGAAATAAAGTGATTGTGTTTTTTAATTGGACTTATAATTACATTAATTTCGATAAAGCGTCGCGACTTATTATTCGTCCGTATACAAAAAAATAAAAGTAGTTATAGTTGCTCTTTTAAGCCTAAAACAATCATTAATTGAGCTAAAGCATAAGTAAACATAATACTAAAATCGGAATAAGGTACCGGCATATAAAATTTATTTATTGCTAAAATACTATCTGAAACCATAAAAAATAGTGCGCCTAAAAACACGAGTTTAAAACTGTTGTTGGGCGCATTTCCTTTTCTTAAATAGGCGGTAATTCCCATTAATAAAATTACGAGCATATAGATAAGTACAGGGATGAGAAGGTCTCCTAATCCCGGTTTTAAAAACACAAATAGTCCAATAGCATACGCTACAAAAAACAACATAATGCCATAAGGTTTTAATGTTGAATTGCGTTGTTTTAAAAACACGAGACAATATAAAATATGAGCTATTAAAAAGGCGAGTAAACCGCCCATAAAGAAAAGCTCTGACTTAAACACAAAAAGTAATAAAACATCACCAAGTAAAGAAAATACTAAAGCACATAGTGTTAATCGCTTAGCTACAGTCTCTTGTTGAGGTGTTGTGAAAATAAAGTATAGTATAAGCGCACTTAAAATAAGTGGTTTCGAAATAAAATGTAACGCACTAAAACCTTCAATATTTGCTATTAGCGTTTCAATACAAACAAGAAAAGCGAAAATATATAGAAAAGTTGCTGTTTTAATAGGCTTCATAAATTATGTTTTTACGATTAGTTTCAATACCTTTTTAATGCAAAACCGTAAAGAAATCTTTTAATCCTGCCAGAATACTTTGCACAGCATAAGCGGCAAGAATTAACCCCATTACCTTACTAATAACGGTAATACCATATTCTCCAATTTTTCGTTGCACTACGCTGGCTGCCAATAATAAAAACATAGTAATTATAATAACCACAAGCACTAAAACTGCTGTTGTAGCTTGTTGCTGCACGGTGTATAAATGATTGTCGGTTAAAAGTACCACAGCCATAATAGCCCCGGGCGATGCTATCGATGGTATTGCTACGGGAAATATAGTAACGTGCTTGTAATCGTTAATTATTTGTTTTTCTGAGCCTGGTTTTCCATCTCCAAATATCATTGTTAAAGCAAATAGAAATAGAATAACGCCTCCAGAAATTTGAAAAGCATCTAGAGACACTTCCATACCCTCTAAAATAAGTTGTCCGATAACAATAAAAAAGAGCAAAATAAAGAATGCCACAAAAGAAGCTCTAATAGCGACCTTGGTTTTAAGTTTTTTATCGAATTGCTTTGTAGCCTCTAAGTATACTGGTACCGAGCCCAATGGGTCTATAACAGCAATTAAAAAAAATATAGTAGTAAGTATGTCCTTCATTAACAAAAAAATTAAGCCCTAATATAAAATATCAGGGCTTAAAAAAGGAGTAAAAAGGTAATAAAATCGAATTATTTTAATGATGAAGCTATGAGGTCTTTCCACTTTTTGACTAAATCTACCTCTCCGTTTAATTGGTAGTTTTCGCTAGAATTATAAATTTTTATAGTTTCTGAGGCGCCATTTTTATCTTTTGGGTATAGCACTAAGTTTAAGTGTGCTATCTCTCCTTGCTTGTTTTTAGAATTGTTTTGTCTTGTTTCTAGAATATCGCAATCTATAAACTGACTTAAATTAATATGTTTCGAGATGTTTTCTAAAACGGTATTTTTATAGTAAAATAAGGTTTTTGTTGCTTGGTCTAAACCAATCACAAAATCGCTAGTTACATCGTATTTTGTTAGTTTGCAGTTTTGCTGATTAGATAATGTTTTTAGAGATTTTAAAAGTACCTGCTCTTTGTTTCTCTTTTTTAATTGCATTAAAGTTAGTGGTACAATAATTAGTAATATTAATGAAGCTGATATAAGAGTCATTCCTAAGTCCATGATAATGTGTGTTTTTTAATTATTTTGATAGGGTTGTGCGCACTTTGTAGGTATTACATAGTGGGTTTAAAGTCTTGCCATTTATATGGCGCCGAAATAATTAAAGGTGTTTACCAGAAGGAATGAAACGGGTAAATAATATCTATAGTTAAAAAATTAAGATTTAAATTTTTTAAAAACTGAATGTATCTAGAATACTCTGTAGTAAATAAATACTTGCTACTAAATGCAATGGCATTTCCTGTGTCAAGAACTTTTACAAAAAATGACGGTGTATTGGTAGTAAAGTATTCAATAATAATACGATCGTACTCTTTGGAGTGCACCGAATATGAATCTGTGGTGATAGTACCATTATCGAATGACGATTTTAAAGTTTTCGAAACATCGTCGTTGTGAAAAGGCAATAGAGTTGTGCTCGCATTAACTGTTGGTACACAGAATGCCAATACAAATAAAAAACTAAATATTTTAAAGGTCGTTTTCACGACTACAAAGTTAAAGCATTACTATAATAATATGGAGAATAATTAACGTTTTAAAAACAAAAAAGAATGTTAATTTTTTAACGTGTAGTAGTACCGAAGCACATCAATTAAACTTTATATTTTAATCCCTTGTGTAGTAAATGAAATCCCTTGCTGACTAGATGTTGAAATCATAACGGCTTCAAAAAACGGATCGTGTATTCCTTTAGACACAGACCAATCGAAAACGAAATTAGCACCAGAGCCTCCTTCTTTATCACGTTCGTCAATTATTATCTCTATGGTTTCTAAAGGTTTTATAAAAACCGTTTTATTAAAATAAGTTCTAATAGGGTCCCCGTTTGTGTTAAAGTATTCGGCTTTATTTATATAAATAGTGTCGTTAGGATTTATGTTTCTTATGCTTACGGTTGCCGTTAAATTTTGTGTGCGATGCTCTGTTAACCCATAAATTTCAGAATAGACAGAGAGATATGTTTTTCCGCTAATGAGTGCATTGGTTGTTGGTAAAGTAATGGTTCGTTTATTCCAGTTAATAGGATTAATAGAACTGACTTCCGCTTTATCATTACAAGCAATAAATGTAAAGCAAACGCTTAATAACACTAGAAAATTCTTCATTTTATTTTTTATGTAAATTACAAAATTACGAGGGACTAAAAATAAGAAACTATCTTTAAAAAGCACTCCATTGTTTCTATAGCTCTTAAAAGCTTCAATATGAGTTTGAGTTTTTAGAATGATTCAATAACAGACTGTTTATTCTTAACTGCTGTTTTACTAAAAACAAACGCGAGGCCTTTCCTATTAAAAAGACAACACCTTAAATAGCTTTTCCTTCTTGTCTCCAAAATAATAAACCCACAAGAATACCAAGGACCATTGAAATAGAGTAGCGATAAATGCCGTAATAATGATCTTCCATAAAATCGGTAACCAGTTCGCCAATATTGAAGGCAATAATTAGGAGTGCAGTCGTTACCAAAATAATGGTGCCCACAGTGGGGCTTACCAATTTTAAACTGCGGGTGGTAAAAAACAGGTTTGCTGCTATGGCTCCCCAAAAATAAGTGAGGACAAAAAAACCATTATCGGTATTATTTTTTATAATGCTACTAATGGTATTATTGTCTATAGAGTCTACGGCCAAATACACATCTAAAGCAATTAAAAGAACAAACATTGCTATTAATACATACTGTATGCGTTTAATAAGGTGGGTATTGTTTAAAAAATGTTTAAGACTAATTATCATAAGTTAAGGTTTAAAACCAAGGGAGGTCGATGTTTGGTAAATGGCGTTGCGACCAAATAAAGTGGCCATAGAGTATACCGGTAAGTAGTAAAAGAACTTGATAACGACGTTTTAAAATGTACTTAGGGTCTAATCGCTTTCCTACTATAACCATTATAATTACGATAATAATGAGAAGCACAACGGGTAGCCACCAATTATCGCCAAATAATGGCATTCTTGAACCTAGAAAAAAATGTCCGCCAAGAACGCCCCAAAAAAAGGTGATAAAAAAGTACTTGTTGTACGCCCAGTTTTTAAGGATAACATTTACGGTATCGTTTTTTGTGCGATTATAATTTAAAAAAATATTGAGAATGATTAAACAACCTATAATACCAATTACAATATGTTCTACGGTTTTAACGGTGATCATAAAAGAATGAATTTACAAGGTATAAGTTAGTCATTTTTTTAAAATAGACTACAAAACTGCAATTGAGTCGTCATAAATAACAGTTCGGTATACCCTTTTTTTAAATTGCGTGATGTTATTCGTTATTTGCTTCAACCTTTAAAACTAAAAATGATGTTTAAAATCGCAATTCTAATTTCTCTTTTTGCTGTCGCTCAAGTATCGGTAGAAAAAAAGACACCAATGGAAGTAAATACATTAGAAACTATTAAAAAAAACGCTCCGGAAATAGCACTTTTGTGTTCAGTAAAAAAAGCCACGACATGTTTTAGGGAGTGACAATAGAATAACGACAGTAGAAATAAACTAATCTGCGAACGTAACTTTTATTAACTTTAGAACTATATGATGCCAACACAATTAACTTAATATCCAATGAGTAGACACCTTAAAAATATAATAATCACTTTTGCTATTGGCTGTATAGTATTTATACTTGGCAATTTGGTTTTCGGTGATTTTAGCTATGAAAATTCTACGGAGTTTTTAATCAGTTTTGGTTTTTACCAGCTGTATGCCTTCGTTTTAGGTTTCTCTAATATGTTTTATTTTGCCTATTTAGAGCGGTTAGAGTGGAAGAAGAAAGACGGTGTAAAGCGTATTGTTATTGGAACATTAGGCTCGACAGTATTAACTTTAATAGGCTTATTTTTATTGCGATTATTTACCTCGGTTATTTATGTGGGCAATAGCTTTTCGTATTTTATTACTAACGAGTCTTTTAAAGCATACCAATTTGGATTATGGATTACCCTAAGCATTGTTATGGTATTTCATTTTGTGTATTTCTACAACCGTAAGCAAAAGCAAAAAATTAAAGAGCAGAAGGTTATTGCAGGAACTGCGAGTGCTAAAT
>JAGPVI010000287.1 GCA_018067115.1 Bizionia sp.
TTAGAGCAGCATTCTTTTTTACAATCTTTAGCGCAAGCCATTGCTTTTTCGCCCTCTTTAGTATCGTCTTTACAACAGTCCATTTTACAGTCTGCTTTTTCTTCTGCTGTTTTACCTTCGCAACATGATTTATTGCAAGATTTTGCTTCAGAAAACTCTATAACCGTTTTGTAATCTGTAACCTTATAAGTGTCAGACACCCCGGTAATCGTTGTTTCTACAGTCGTAGGCGTTACTTTAGCTTCGTCATATTCTACCATTGCTAATTCTCTTTTAAAATCTACAGAAACCGATTTTACGCCTTCCATTTTAGAGATTTTCTTCTCTATTGTCTTAGCACAACCCATTACGCAAGTCATTCCTTCAATTTTAAATTCTGCTTTTGCGTATGTGGCATTTGGATCTAACTCTGCTTTTTCTATATCTGCGGTAGTTGTCGTTTCTATGTCTACAGTTTTAACTTCTGGTTGTGCTTCATTCTTACAGCTAAAAGCTAGTAATGCGAATACAGCGATAACTATACTGTTTTTTAAGTTTTTCATAATATGTATAAGATTAATTTATCTCTTACAAAATTAGCAATAATATTTATTTATTGACTTAAATAACAGATTTTTGCATTTTAAATAAATAAATGACTGCGATGAAAAATTCAAAATGGACTTACCTCTTAATTTTATCTGTAATCTGGGGGACGTCTTTTATATTAATTAAAAAGTCTTTAATAGGATTATCGCCTTTTCAGTTGGGGGCTTTAAGAACTTTATTTACGGGTTTCTTATTGTTAATTGTGGGCTTTAAACATATTAAAAAGATAGAGAAAGGCACGTGGAAGTGGATTACACTCTCTGGGTTTTTAGGATCTTTTTTTCCGGCTTTTTTGTTTGCCATCGCAGAAACCGAAATTGATAGTGCAGTCGCCTCTATTTTAAACTCGTTGGTGCCCTTAAATACTATTTTAATGGGGTTTGCTATTTTTAAAATAGCCTCTACAAAACGCCAAATTGCGGGAGTAATAATCGGGTTTGTTGGTACAGCTATATTAATATTAAAAGGAGCAGAATTAAACCCTAATCAAAATTACTTATTTGCGGGATATATTATACTATCTACCTTTATGTATGCTGCAAATGTTAATATTATTAAACGGTACTTACAGCATATTAAACCACTAACTATAGCAGTGGGTAACTATACCACCATAGTTGTACCGGCACTTATTGTGTTGTTGTTTTCAGATTTCTTTACCGCTGATACTTTTAATAATCCGGAGCTTAAAATGTCACTACTGTATGTTTTTATTCTCGCTTTATTTGGAACAGCGATGGCCAAAGTGTTATTTTTTAAATTGGTGCAACTTTCTACGCCTGTTTTTGCTTCTTCTGTCACCTATGTTATGCCAATAGTTGCGTTGTCTTGGGGATTGCTAGATGGTGAAGGATTTAGCTTGTCTCAAGGATTTGGTAGCGTATTTATTTTAGTTGGAGTGTATTTGGCCAATAGAAAAAAAGCATAAAAAAACCGATACTAAAAAAGTATCGGTTTAAAATTATCTAGTGATTATGGATTAGTTGAAATCTTCAACCGAAACATCTTCATTAATTTTAATAGTCGTCGCTTTTAAACTAATAACTTGAGGACCGGTAGTAACTTGTTGTGCATGAGGAACCATTACACCGTTTACTGCTTTGTAATCTGAAATATCTTCGGTTGTACTTATCGTTTGGCCTTGCATTTCTTTAGAACCTTCAGTACGAACTAAAAGCTTGCTGTTTACATCGTAATATTTGTAAGATGGATCTTCGCCTGTAGTTACTTTTACTTTGTAAGCATCGTTACCTTCAATAGTAACAATAGACTCTAAAGTCATTTCCGACGGCATTAAATAAAGCTCTTGAAAAATTCCTTTTTCTGCTTTCTTTTCTGCAATCTCAGTTTCCGACATAGGGCTTCTTTGACCTTGCTGTTCTTGGTAACCTGTTGTACCATTAAACTTTTGCTTTACTAAAGTTCCCATACCTTCTACGTTAACTTCCATAGAAAATTTATTTGGAGCCATTGTTTTAATAGTTGCTTTTGGAGCAAATGGTGCACCTTGAATAGTCATATCTGCTTCAACTAAAAGGGAGTTTACTTTTTCTAAGTTTTCCTTTCCTCCAATAGCGGTAATATAATCGTTAATTACTGACTGTGCAGTTACGCCTGCTGGTATTGGCTTAGAGAATGTAGGCTTGTCTATTGGATTTGCATAAACATCGAAATACTTAATTGTAAGTCCGGTTTTTTCTAAGTTTTCAATAATTTCACTTCCTTTTCCTACTACAATAATTCTAGCATTATCCGTGGAGAAGTATTTGTTAGCAACGCGTCTTACATCAGCAACGGTTACGGCATTAATTTTCTGTAAATATGTTTTATAGAAATCTTTAGGTAAGTTGTTTGTTTTTATATTTAGTGCATATCTCGCAACAGTGCTAGGGTTTTCTAGAGCTAAAACGAAGTCTCCTACATATTTAGATTTGGCATTATTAAGGGCCTCGGTTGTAACATCTGTGGTTTTTATACGCTTTAATTCTTTTAAGCTTTCTACTACTGCGCTATCTGTAACTGCATTTCTTACTGCTGTATTTGCTGTAAAACGAGAAGCGCCATAGCGATCTGTTCCTACATTACTTCGTGCGCCATAGGTGTACCCGTTAGCTTCGCGTAAATTCATGTTTAAGTAAGAGTCAAACCCTCCACCTAAAATTTTATTAGCGATTAATACCGCGTGGTAATCTGGATCATTCATCTTTAAAACAACGTTGTTTGTTACAGAGATGTTAGACTGTACGGCATTAGGCATATCAATAAAATTAATTTGCGTGTACTGTACATTGTCTAATGGTTTAGCAACAGTTGTAGAGATATCTGCATCTTTTTCCCAGTTTTTAAAGTATTTTTCAACTTGCTTCTTTATGGTATAAAAATCAACATCACCAACAATTACTAAATAGGCGTTGTTAGGATTAAAATACGTTTGGTAGTATGCGCGGATATTGTCTATAGTAATATTGTTTAATGTTTCTTCCGAAACAAATTCGCCGTAAGGGTGATTTTTACCATATGATAAAGCACCTCCTACACGCGAAGCTATTGCATCTACACTTTTAGCGCTAGATTTTATACCTTCGATTGCTTTCGTTTTTTCCTTCTGAAATTCTTCTTCGGTTAACAATGGGTTAATAGCAGCATCTGCCATTAATTCCATAATACGTTCAGAATATTTTGAAAGGGCTCTTGCTGAAGCGCTTTCAGAACTAAAGTAAAGACTCGCTCCTAAGAAATCGATTTCTTCATTAAAATCATCTTTAGAAATATTAGTAGTACCGTTTCCAAGCATTGCGCCTAAAAGACTAGATACACCAGCGTTTTTACCTTCTGCGTGTGGTTTGTTGTCAATTTGTAAAGTGTAAGATACACGGGGTAATTTGTGGTTTTCTACCACTAACACTTTAAGTCCGTTTTTAAGTTGAAATTCTCCAGGAACTTCCAACGTTATTTTTGGAGCTGGACCTGGTTTTGGTTGCTTTGATCTATCAATTTGTGCCGTTGCAGAAAGAGATAATAAAAACAATGCTATAAGAGTCGTTATTTTTGTTTTCATCTGTATTTTTTTGATTTGATATCGTTTTTAAATGGTGCTTTTTTCATTAAATAGAATCTAATTTAAAAGCGTCTTTTTAATCGAATATTCTAGTTGTCGTCTTTTTGAGGTAAATAGTCTAAAATTAAACGTTGGTTAGGATTTAGATATTTTTTAGCAACAGCCTGCATTTCTTCTCTTGTAATAGACTTGTAAATTTCAATTTCGTTATTAATTAAATTAACGTCTCCATAAAGCATATAGTAACGCGCTAAAGAGTTTGCAACTCCAGATACGCTAGAATTTGCATTCACAAAATTATTTTCGAATTTATTAAGAAGCTTTTGGTGGTCTTTTTCAGTAATTAATTCCTGTTGAATTTTAACAAGCTCCTCGTCCATTTCGCTTACTAATTGCTCTAAAGTAACATCACCCAATGGTAAAGCAAAAAGGGCATAAGTACCATAATCTTCTTGACTAAGGTTAACGGCAGCTACTTGAAGCGCCATTTTTTTCTCATCGACTAATTTTTTGTATAAAACTGAAGATTTCCCGTCACTTAAATAACTAGAAATCATATCCAAAACATAAGCATCACGCTCTTTAAAAGAGGGTGTTCTATACGCTGCAATAACTGCTGGAATCTGAATGTTTGTATCGTAAGCTTTAGCTCTTATCGTTTCTGTAATAGGATCTTCTTTCGGAAAATTTCTTACAATATCTTCTCCTCTAGGAATTGGGCCAAAATAATCTTTAATCATTTTTTTAGTTTTGGCAACATCAATATCTCCTGCTACAACTAAAACGGCATTGTTAGGCACGTAGAATTTTTTATTGAAAGCTTGAAACTCTTCTAATGAAGCCGCATCAAGATGTTCCATTTTACCAATAGTAGTTCCTTTATACGGGTGCTTTTTAAACATGTATTGTTTTACTTCAGCTAAAAGATTTCCGTACGGTTGATTGTCTACACGAAGTCTTTTTTCTTCTTTTACAACTTCATTTTGTGTGTCTACACCAATTTGGTTAATTATAGGGTGTAATAAACGCTCAGACTCCATCCATAATCCTAATTCAAGACTGTTAGAAGGGAATATTTCGTAATAATAAGTTCTGTCGTCTGTAGTATTTGCATTATTGCTTCCGCCGTTAGACGATACAATAGTAAACCATTCACCACGCGGAATGTTTTGTGTGCCTTCAAACAATAAATGCTCGAAAAAGTGAGCCATACCTGTACGCTCTGGGTTTTCATCTTTTGCACCAACATGGTACATAACAGACGTAGTTACAACTGGTGCCGAATTGTCTTGATGTAAAATAACGTGCATGCCATTATCTAAATCGTACTCCTCAAACTTAACTTCTTGAGCGTGCATAGATATGCCTGCTAAAAGCAAAGTCGCTAACGAGAATAAATTTTTTTTCATTTTTTGAGATGGTTTTAGTTAATCAATTTAGTTATAGGTCTGCAATGCGTGCCATTTGTTACAAACCTAACAACCAAAAATAAGAATTGTTATGAGTTATTGGAAGCTTATTCGTTAAAAAATAATGAGTTATGCCTGTTAAATCAATTTATTTCCCGAACTTTAAAGAACAACAACTCTTAAAATACACATTTATATTATGAGAAAAATAGCTCTGCCAGTTAGATTTGGAATAGTAATGAGCGCTTTGCTAATGGCGTTCTTTTTAATTTTGTCCTTATTTGGTCTACATACAAACCCTGCGTTTAGTTTTTTAAATGGTGTAATTATGGGTTTTGGTATTTACGAAACCATAAAGTACTATAAACTTGAACAAGGCAAAAACTTTACATACACAGGAGGATTTACCGTAGGATTGGTGTCTGGATTTATAGCGTCGATATTATTTACCGCTTTTTTTCTGTTGTATGCTACAGAAATTGATCCGTTGTTTCTAGAAAAATTATTAAATGTGTTTAAGGGAGATTATAGTGTTGGTGTTGGTTTGGTTGCGTTTGTAGTGGCAATAATGGGGTTTGCAACAACTGTAGTCTTAACTTTAACCTGCATGCAGCTACTAAAAAACAGTAATAATATGCCGCAAAATGCTTAAATGGTTTGTAGATTAATTAATTAGAGTTATATTTGCACTCATTTTATCAATAAAATTAAATAAAACGTTACGCTATGTACGCAATTGTAGAGATAGCAGGGCATCAATTTAAAGTTGAAAAAGACCAAAGAGTTTACGTAAACCGTTTGGCAATAGAAGAAGGGAAAGAAGTATCTTTCGACAAAGTTCTTTTAATTGCAGATGGTGATAATGTAACTTTAGGCGCCCCAGCTATAGGCGGAGCACTAGTAAGTGCAAAAGTCTTAAAGCACCTTCAAGGTGATAAAGTTATTGTTTTCAAAAAGAAAAGAAGAAAAGGTTACCGTAAGAAAAACGGTCACAGACAAGCCATTTCTGAAATTATTATTGGAGATATTTTAACTTCTGGAGCAAAAGCTGCTCCAAAAAAAGAAACTAAAGCTGAATCTAAAGCAGAAGCGAAAGCAGATGCTAATCAAGATTTAAGTAACTTAACTGTTGCTGAATTAAGAGATATGGCTAAGGCGAAAGAAATTTCAGGATACTCTTCTATGAAGAAAGCTGAATTAATTGCTGCATTAAGCTAATTATTAACATTTAAAACCTTAAGACAATGGCTCATAAAAAAGGAGTTGGTAGTTCTAAAAATGGTAGAGAATCAGAATCGAAACGTTTAGGTGTTAAGATTTTTGGTGGACAAGCTGCTATTGCTGGAAACATTATCATAAGACAACGTGGTAACACGCATCACCCAGGTGAAAACGTATACCAAGGAAAAGATCATACTTTACACGCTAGAGTAGATGGTCTTGTAAAATTTACAAAGAAAAAAGACAACAAGTCTTACGTTTCAATCGAGCCTTTCGAAGCTTAGAAACATATTCTTTTAAATATATTAAACGCCTTTTCTTAATTGAAAAGGCGTTTTTTTTTGTGCTTAAATCTATTTCGTGCTAGATTGAACAGTATTTGCCTATCTGTCTTTAATCACCGCGCTTACTATTAATAGTTGATCATTACTAAATAGAGTGTTTAAGTTATTATAACTATTCTAAAGCTCGCTTGTAGAGAAATGGATGGGTGTAGAGTTACTAATCTGGATAAGTTTTTACTTTAGTGTATACAGAGCGTATTGGAAGACTTCAAAGGGAAATAAAGTATTCTATGTAATCGTCCCCTTTTTCTATTTAGGTTTTCTCGCGTTAGGGATTGCAGCATTTGTGGGAGCTCTCCCAATTTTTGCTCGGGAAGCGACTGCGGAAAGCCCGACCCTTGTGGTAACGCACAAAAAAAATCCCAAACAAAATTGTAAGGGATTTTAAATATAATAAGTAAACGCTTGCCAATCTAGAGTATTGCTACCTAGCGCGTTTTTCTAGTATCTGTAGTATTCTGGCTTGTATGGGCCTTCTACTTTAACACCAATATAGTCTGCTTGGTATTGCTCTAATTCTGTAAGCTCAACTCCAATTTTTGCTAAGTGTAATTTTGCTACTTTTTCGTCTAAATGCTTTGGTAGCATATACACATCGTTTTCGTAAGCATCTCTGTTACACCATAATTCAATTTGTGCTAAGGTTTGGTTTGTAAACGAGTTACTCATTACAAAACTTGGGTGACCTGTTGCGCAACCTAGGTTTACTAAACGTCCTTCGGCTAATAAAATAATATCTTTACCGTCGATAGTATATTTGTCAACTTGGGGTTTAATGGTGTTTTTAGTATCGCCATAGTTATCGTTTAACCAAGATACTTGAATTTCGTTATCGAAATGTCCAATATTACAAACGATGGTTTTATCTTTCATTGCCTTAAAGTGCTCACCACGTACAATGTCTTTATTTCCAGTTGTTGTAATAATAATATCGGCAGTTTTAATAACTGTTTCTAGTTTTTTAACTTCGAAGCCGTCCATTGCTGCTTGTAACGCACAAATTGGGTCGATTTCTGTAACGGTAACAATACTTCCTGCACCTTTAAAAGACGCTGCTGTACCTTTACCAACATCGCCATAACCACAAACAATAACACGTTTACCAGCTAACATAATATCTGTTGCACGACGTACTGCATCTACGGCACTCTCGCGACATCCGTATTTGTTATCGAATTTAGATTTTGTTACACTGTCGTTTACGTTAATTGCTGGCATTGGTAATGTTCCTGCTTTTACACGCTCGTATAAACGGTGTACTCCTGTTGTTGTTTCTTCAGATAAACCGTTAATTCCTGCTGCTAATTCTGGGTATTTATCTAATACCATATTTGTTAAATCTCCACCGTCATCAAGAATCATATTTAATGGTTTTCTGTCTTCACCAAAAAATAAGGTTTGTTCTATACACCAGTCAAATTCTTCTTCCGTCATATCTTTCCAAGCATAAACAGCAGTTCCTGTCTCTGCAATAGCCGCAGCCGCTTGATCTTGAGTAGAGAAAATATTACAAGAACTCCAAGTTACTTCTGCACCTAAAGCTTGTAAAGTTTCTATTAAAACAGCCGTTTGAATGGTCATATGTAAACAACCTGCAATACGTGCCCCTTTTAAAGGTTGTGAGTTTTTGTATTCTTCGCGTAAGCTCATTAAACCTGGCATCTCTGCTTCGGCTAATTCTATTTCTTTTCTTCCCCAATCTGCTAAAGACATATCTTTAACTTTGTTAGGTACATAAGCAATTGTTTTTGTACTCATAATGTGTTTTAAGTTTTATTAGCTTCGCAACTTTGGGTTAAACTTAAAATAGCTTAAATTCGTCAACCAAAACTGAAAAGTAGCCTTTAGGCTATATTTGCAATAAAATTTCAGACTGCAAAGATAATCAATAACATTCAGAATATTAAATGCCTCTTTATAAAACCATTATTGAAAATTCACAAACTACTGTTAAAATCTGGAAAATAGAGGAGTCTTACAGTGATTTATTGGCGCCAATTACCTTAAAACCAGAGAGTGCCTTGCGTCTGTCTGGAATGAAAAGTGAATTGCATCAACGCGGATTTTTAAGTGTGAGGCACCTGCTTGCAGCGTTTGGGTATACCGATGCCGATTTGTTTTATGACGCTAATGGTAAGCCGCACTTAAAGGATGGTAAGTATATTTCTATTACACATTCCTTTACGTTTTCGGCCGTAATTATAAGTGATAATGAAGTGGGAATAGATATAGAAAAACAGCGCGATAAAATTCAAAGAATTGCTTCTAAGTTTGTAGACTATGAATTTGATTATCTTAAAGAAAAAGACACCGATTATATTAATAGGTTAACCGTTATTTGGGGAGCTAAAGAATCGCTTTATAAGCTGTTTGCTACCCCAGGAATGCTATTTA
Organism: Bizionia sp.; assembly: GCA_018067115.1. Taxonomy (GTDB): domain Bacteria; phylum Bacteroidota; class Bacteroidia; order Flavobacteriales; family Flavobacteriaceae; genus Bizionia. Next base: position 9,015 of record JAGPVI010000287.1, read on the forward strand.
AAAAACACTTTTTGGTTATTCCGTTTTGTATGAAAGATCTTGAAACTGTGGCTTGGATCGATTACAACGGACTCAAAAAAAGATACAACACGAAGTTTCTCGAGTTTGAAGGATTTACTTGCGTTTATGCTTTAGGATAAATGAAATATATTCTAGAACATATAAAAGCATCGGCAGCTGTAAATAAAAAATTACTAGCTATTCTAATTGATCCCGATAAGCAGACTATTGAAGCCTTGCCGGAGTTTATTCAATTGGTAAATGCATCGGTGATTTCACATATTTTTATTGGTGGTAGTACCGTAGAAGTAGAACGTACAGAACGGTTAGTTTTAGAGTTGAGAACGCTAACGAGTTTGCCTCTAATTTTGTTTCCTGGCGATGTCACGCAGCTTACCGAGGCAGCAGATGCTGTATTGTTTTTATCTTTAATTTCTGGTGATAATCCGGAGTATTTAATTGGTAAGCATAGAAAGTCGGCTGCTGTCTTAAGAAATAGTGATTTAGAAATCATCCCTACAGGATATGTCCTTATTGAAAGCGGAAAAGAAACCGCCGTGCAGCGCGTTACCAAAACGAAACCTTTAGAGATGTGCAATACTACTATTGCAGATACCACGAAGGCTGGAGAGCTTTTAGGTATGCAATTAATCTATTTGGAAGCGGGTAGTGGGGCTATTAACCCG
>JAGPVI010000297.1 GCA_018067115.1 Bizionia sp.
AAAATAAGATAATAAGATAATAAAGTTTTAAAGGATAAAAAGGATTTTAAAAATACAAGAGCTTACTTAAGTTAGTATGGAAATAAAAAAGATCAACATAAAAAATATCGCGCAGTATTGTATTACAAATGTGCTGAGAACAAATACCGATAAGCCGGGCTTTGTTTATCTTGACTTTGGAAATGATCTCACCTCCTATAAACTTAGGTCTATTATGGTTAATTTAAAAGAAGAACTATCAGAGTTCACTACTCAAAGATTCAATAGAAAATTAACCTATCACTGGCTAGTACGCTTTGACCAGCAAGTAAATACACCATTCCATTTAGATAATGCTGAAGAGCAATCTTTCTTGATGCTGGGATACGAGCCCAGTGAAATAAAAAGTGAGCTATACCTAGCGGATTTTGTTAAATATGCCAATGATAACAAGGCTGCTCCAAAAGAGTATATTAAAAAAATTACTCCAATATTTAAAGACTATGAATCATTACTTGCTTCTTATACCACCAAAGTAGAACCTTTTCATAAAGATTCTTATAGTATTGTTTTGATCAACAATAGCAACCCACAGTCACATTCAGAAATGCTAGGTGTTTTCCATAAAGTAATAATTACAACCCCCGATTTAAATAAGAGCAGAATAGTAAATTCAATGATTCTAAATATGTTACCAAAAGGAGAAGTTAATAAAAACGAACCTAATGAAGATGAATTTTTGAACACGAATGCAATAAGCAAATAGCATATCAAAAAACATATATAAAAACAGAAATTATGAAGACTAAAATAAAAATAGATGTCGTTTCAGATGTTGTTTGTCCGTGGTGTGCCATTGGTTACAAACGTTTAGAACAGGCCATTACAGAAATGGGGATTCAAGATAAGATAGAATTAGCGTGGCAACCGTTTGAGTTGAATCCTAATATGCCGCCTGAAGGTCAAAATGTAGAAGAACATATTACAGAAAAATATGGCTCTACTCCAGAACAGCAAAAGGAATCTAAAGCACATATGACGGCTGTTGGAGCCGAACTAGGCTTTAAATTCGATTATTTTAAAGATATGCGTATGGTTAACACTTTTGATGCGCATGTATTACTAGACTACGCCAAAGGACAGGGTAAGCAAACAGCATTAAAAATGCGTTTAATGAATTCTTTTTTCGGGGAACGCAAAGATGTATCTAACAGATCTGTTCTTAAGGAAGAGTTAGAGGCTGTTGGCTTAAATGCAACCGAAGCTCTCGCTGTATTAGATAATGATGATATGCGTAACAAAATAAAATTTGAAGAAAACTACTGGAAAAATCTAGGTGTGAGCTCTGTTCCTACTGTTGTATTTAACAGGAAAAGTGCCGTAAACGGCGCGCAACCCGTTGCAGTTTATAAGCAAATATTAACAGAGTTATTAGAATCTGAATAGACAGCCTTTTTATAAAAGGAATGTGATATGGGTGTATTGTAGCGTATTTACATCACCCATTTTTATTAATGAAATTCTAGAATTATTATAGTAACAACTAACTTATTTACTTTCTACTTTACAGTGAATTCAATACTAATACTAAATAACTAACTATGAGATACACTCTAGCTTTCGATGTATATGGCACATTAATAAATACCGAAGCGGTACTAACATCTATAGAGAAATTAGTCGGCAATGTTATTGCTGCACCATTTATGGATACGTGGCGAGACAAACAGCTAGAGTATTCTTTTAGACGTGGCTTAATGGATGCGTACACAGATTTCTCTGTTTGCACCAGCAACGCTCTGGATTATGCATGTATAAAATTTAATACCAATTTAAGTCCCGATCAAAGAGAGATGCTTTTAAACGAGTACAAGACACTACCTGCTTTTAGTGACGTTACAAAAGGATTAGAAGCTCTTAAAAGTGCTGGTCACCGTTTGTTTGCCTTTTCCAACGGAAGCAAAGCATCGGTGACTACCCTACTTACAACTGCTAATATTTTACATTATTTTGAAGATGTTGTTAGCGTAGAACACGTTAAAATGTTTAAGCCTAGTCCAATTGTTTACAATTATCTTTTAAAAACTACAACGTCTGAAAAATCTAAAACCTATTTAATTTCTAGCAATAATTTTGACGTTATTGGCGCTACAGTCTTTGGTATGCATTCTGTTTGGGTAAAACGTTCTAAAGAAGCTATTTTTGATCCTTGGGGAGTAGAACCAACAATTGTAATACCAAAAATTACAGACTTGGCTAAAAAGTTATAGTTTTTTTATTTGATACTACCACAGACATAAAATAATTGTGGACAAACTGTTTTAGCTCTATTTTTAAACTATTATTTACTATCCTAGTATCTAAATTTTAATTTGCAACGTTGCATAATAATTTCTTGGAGATGATGGTATAATTCCGGGCCCAGGATAACCTGTCGCACGTCTTGTAAAATAAGCGTTGTCTAAAACGTTATTGATTCCTGTTTCTAATTTAAAGCGCTTATAACTATACGATAAAGACAAGTCTAAAATATCATAACTTGGTATTTCACCGACAATACCGCTAATTCCTGCTGACACCGAATTTGTTGCATCTGTAAATTGCTCGGACAAATATGAATACTGCACATTAGCTAATATGTTTTTGTAACCAAATTTCAACCCTGTTTTTATGTTTATTTCTGGAACGAATTCTACTTTATTCCCTTTAATTCCAACGTCCCCTGAAGCTGTATATTCCGAATTAATGAATGAGGAATTAATAAAGTAATTAAATTTAAAATCGTTTTGTAACCCTAC
>JAGPVI010000308.1 GCA_018067115.1 Bizionia sp.
ATCTAACATTTTAGATTTTCAATTATTGCGTCAAAATGATAGTATTGCTATTAAACAACCACAAAACCTCTATCAAAAAACCAAATCAAGACCATTAGGAGAAAATAATTCTTTAAGTTTTGGCGGAAGCTATCGCTTTCAAGCAGAAGCCTTTATCAATGAACAATTCGATAAAAACCAAAACCAGAATGATTATTGGTTTTTGCATCGTGGTATGTTACACTCACACTTAAAATTGGGTGATACATTTGAGGTTTTTGGAGAATTAAATTCTAGTTTAATAAGCGGCAGAAAAAACATAAGCCCAGTACAAAAAGACGAGTTAAATATTAATCAATTATTCGCGAGATATTATATAAATAACCGTTTTAATATTCTTTTAGGACGACAAAATATGCGTTTAGGAAGCGGAAGATTAGTCGATGTTCGGGAAGGACCAAATGTGCGTTTGTCTTTTGATATAGCACAACTGCAATATAAAGATGAGAATACTGAATTAACAGGATTTTACGCCATTCCCGTGCGACAGCAACTAGGCGTTTTTGATAATGATTCTTTCCAAACCAACGAAACACTTTCGGCGGTATATTGGACACAAAACTGGACCGACAAGACCAACACAGACATCTATATTTTTTACAAGGAAGAAGCCAATAAAACTTGGAATAAGAGCACAGCAAATGACAATAGAATAGCATTAGGTTTAAGACATTTTGGTACGTGGAAAGGACTTAATTACAACAATGAATTTGTCTATCAATTAGGAACTTTTGGCAACGAAGATATTACAGCTTGGACCGTTTCTTTTAATATTGAAAAAGAATTTAATGTAGCAACTCCCTTCACACTTGGTATAAAAACGGAAGCTATAAGTGGTGATAAAAACAACAACGATAACATTTTAAATTCTTTTGACGCGCTTTATCCAAGAGGCGCTTATTTTGGGCGAGTGGCACGTTTTGGACCTTCAAACTTGGTAGACGTGCATCCTTACTTCAAAAGTAAAATTGGTAAAGTAGATATTGAATTTGACTATGTGGCATTTTGGCGTTTCTCTACTAATGATGGGCTATATAATCCAGCCTTAAATTTAGACTATCCGTCTCTTAATAATAAACATTTTATTGCCAATCAGATTGGCGCAATTGCCGGATATCAACTCAACAATTTTATTAGTTTTGAGCTAGAATCGAATGTAATTTTTCCAGGCGCTTTTTTGCAACAAAGTAATCAAGGTGATACTTTATATCATTTTGTATTTACAACAGAATTTAAGTTTTAAACAATTTACGATTAAGAATAATAAAACAAATGAAAAAAACGGCATTTATATTAAGTTTCGTTGGTGGCGCGACAGACACTTTAGGCTTTTCATTACTCTATCAACTTTTTACGGCTCACGTAACTGGAAACTTTGTATTGATAGGAAGTTCTATTGCTAAAGAAGGTGAGAGTGACTTGCTACTTTGGGCGCAATTATCAGTCTTGCCTATTTTTTTTATCACTATACTCATCACTTCTATATTGATTCCTGAAAAAGTTACAATTAGAACTGCCAGGAATTTTTTAAGTATACAAGCTATTCTTCTACTACTATTCCTTGTTTTTGGATTCTATTACGACAATGAAATAAACAATACTACGGCCACTCTTATTGCGGCACCGGCAGTAGTAGCGATGGCTTTACAAAATATGTATCCCAAATTTTTATTTACCAAATTGCCATTTACAACGGTAATGACAGGAAACGTAACAAAAATAGCAATGGATTTGGGCGCCCTACTAAAAAGCAAAAAATCAGACCAACCTCAAAAACTAATGAGTTTACAAGTATTTGCGGCTATTGGCTTTGTCTCTGGCGCTTTAATCATCGCACTTGCAGCAAATCATTTAAAATTTATAAGCGCCATAATACCGGCCTTGTTAATACTCTTTCTTGCGTTAACAGTTAAGAAAGAGCATCTATAAAGTTTGAGATTAATATTTATTTAAATACCTTATTAAATAATTATGAAACTACCAGAAAATTTAAAATGGACGTGTAATACCGATACAAAATGGGTGCAAACCATTTTTAGACTTTTATTAGGCGCCACCCTTTTATTTGCGGGGATCAGTCACCTCACTTTTAACAGGCTTGAGTTTGTTGCTCAAGTACCTAACTGGGTACCGTTATCCACAGACTTAGTAGTTATACTCTCTGGAATAGTAGAAATTATACTTGGTCTGTCTTTGCTGCTATTTTATAAATGGAAAGCACTAATAGGATGGGCTACCGCCACATTTTTTGTTTTGATATTCCCTGGAAACATCTCGCAATATGTTAACGAAGTAAATGCTTTTGGTTTAGATACAGATCAAGCCAGGCTTATTAGACTGTTTTTTCAGCCCGTATTGATTATCTGGGCGTTATGGTCTACAGGAGCTTGGAAAGCCTTCATAAATAGAAAGAAGTAATTTAAAATATAATAGATATGAAATCAGAATACACAGATATCCCATTAGTTAAGAATGAAGAAAAGAAACGCTTTGAAATCGAGATTGACGGTCACTTCGCATTTATAGATTATAGAATGATGGGGAAAGATGTAGCTCTCGTGCACACAGAGACCGATGCAGAACTTTCAGGCAAAGGAGCAGCTGGTGCGGTTGTAGAAAAAACGTTGCAGTATCTAGATGAAAATAATATCACATTACATCCCTACTGTCCTTATGTCTTTGCTTACATTAAAAGGCATCCGGAATGGAAACGTATCGTAAGCCCAAAGTTTAAAGGATATAACGACCTGTAAGCGTTATTTTTTGTCACCAAAACGCTCGTTTAATGAAATAACAATAAAATAAAAATGAAAACAGTAGAACTTGTAATAAGCCCAAGGGAACCGCACTTTGTAGGCGATGGTTTCAGGGTACATAATTTTATTCCTAGTGGATTCCGATTGGATATGGAGCGAATGAGTCCTTTTTTAATGTTAGACTATAATTCGACCTATCATTTCCCTCCTTCCAAAAAACCCAAAGGCGTGGGCGTGCATCCACATAAAGGTTTCGAAACGGTAACCATTGCCTACAAGGGCAAGGTGGCACATCACGACAGTAGTGGCGGTGGCGGCGTTATAGGTGAAGGAGACGTACAATGGATGACTGCAGCTAATGGCGTCTTACATAAAGAGTACCACGAAGAAGAATGGAGTAAAAAAGGCGGTGATTTTCAGATGGTACAGCTCTGGGTCAACTTGCCCGCTAAAGATAAAAAGTCCGATCCAAAATACCAGGCCATAAAAAACACGGATATCAACCGCTACGAATTACCTGACAGTGCGGGCACTATCGAAGTGATTGCCGGAGAATACAAAGGCACTAAAGGCTCGGCGGCTACTTTTACACCGGTTCATTTATTCAATGCAAAACTAAAAAAAGGTGGAAAAGCAGATTTTCAAATTCCGTCAGAATACAATACCGCACTTCTTGTCCTTGAAGGCAATATTGCAGTTAATGGAACCGAAGAAGTACCGTTAGACCATTTGGTATTAATGGCCAACGATGGCGAAGGTTTTGAAATTGAAGCGAACGAAGATGCTTTGGTTTTAATACTCAGTGGCGAGCCCATTAATGAACCTATTGCGGCGCAAGGTCCTTTTGTGATGAACACGAGGGAAGAATTGATTGAAGCCTTTAACGATTTTAATAATGGGAAATTCGGTTATTTAGAAGATTAATAAAGAAGTGCTCACAACAATGAGCAAAAGCAATTTTAGTAAAAACAGTTAAATTTAATTACACAAATGAAATATAAACTTAAAGTTATTATAGGTAGCACAAGACCTTCACGAAAAGGTCCTATTGTTGCAGAATGGTTTTTAAAAATCGCGCAACAACATTCTGATTTTGAAATTGAACTATTGGATTTAAAGGAAATAGACTTGCCTTTAATGAATGAACCCAATCACCCAAGTATGCGACAGTACACCAACGAGCATACAAAAAAATGGAGCAAGACCATTGATGAAGGGGATGCCTTCGTATTCGTTACACCAGAATACAACTATTGTGCACCAGCTACCTTTAAAAATGCAATGGATTACCTGTTTCAGGAATGGCAGGAAAAGCCAGTTGGATTTGTAAGCTATGGAGGCTTATCTGGAGGTACTAGGGCAGTTCAAGATTTAAAAGCTCCTATAACTACCTTAGGAATGATGCCCTTACCTCAAGCGGTTAATATTCCGTTTTTTACAAATTTCATCAATGAAGACAGTGTTTTCGAGGCTAAAGAATCTTTAGAAAAGTCGGCAAACGTAATGCTGAATAAATTAACGGACTGGGCAAAAGCGCTTAAAGAAATGCGTGAAAACGCCAAAAAATAATTACCCTATATAAAAGGAGTAAATTTAGAAAGAGATCAAGGACACATAAAGGAAAAAATTGAAACGAATGATCTTACAAGAGTCTAACAACTCTAAATTTAAAGCTTATTATAATTTAAATTTATAATGTTTGCAAAAGGATAAATAATTTTTTAAAAAAAAAGGAAAATAAAACAGCATTAAACTGGTTTAATGGAGAATGGATTGAAAGTGACACTCATATCAAAAATTATAATACAGCAACGAGAGAAGTCATAGGTACCTATGTAGGCCCATTAACTTCAGAAATGATTCAAAAACTAAAATTTAAACCCAACAACTAATGGAAATCACAATAAAAGAGTTAGACAATAAAGGCTTTGCTATGGCAATGGAAAACGACAATCGAGCAGGAATGATGACTTATTCCATAGCGGGAGAAAATCATATCATTATTGACCATACAGAAGTTACCCCTGAATTTAAAGGTAAAAGCATTGGAAAACAGTTACTTTATAAAATTGTAGAAATGGCAAGAGAAAAAAATATAAAAATCACGCCGCTATGTCCATTTGCCAATGCAATGTTTAAAAAAAACGAAGATATACAAGATGTACTAAAAAAGTAATTTAAAATATACCACCATGAGCAATCACACTTTATTCCCAGCCCTTCCACTAGCTGAGTGGACAAAAACAAAAGAAACACTACATCGCTATTTACAAATAGTAGGTAAGTTGCGTTTATCTTTGATGCCAAAAAATAATCATTGGTGGCATATTACTTTATATGTTACAAATACAGGAATTGCTACAGGTGCAATTCCTAATAAGGA
>JAGPVI010000318.1 GCA_018067115.1 Bizionia sp.
CCCTTACCTATTCTCTCGATACTGATTTATTTAATTAGTAAAGAAATTAATAAGCGTAGCACGGTTGTGCAACAATACCTTTCGAAATTGTCTGCATTTACTCAAGAATCTTTTAGTGGTATCTCGGTAATAAAAGCCTACGGATTAGAAACAGAAACCTTTAAAAACTTTAACGAACTGTCTATTGCTAGTAAAGAAAAGCAATTGAGCTTGGTACGTGTTCAAGCTTTTTTCTTCCCGATAATGGTACTCCTTATTGGAATTAGTAACCTTATAGTGATTTATATTGGTGGAAAACAATACATCGATGGGCAAATTAGTTTAGGTACAGTTTCAGAATTTATTATTTATGTTAATATGCTAACATGGCCCGTAGCAACCGTGGGATGGGTAACCTCCATTGTGCAAGAAGCCGAAGCTTCGCAAAAACGAATTAACGAATTTTTAAAATTAGAACCAGAAATTAGAAACCATACAACCTCTCTTTCAGACATTAAAGGAACAATTGAATTTAAAGATGTTCATTTTACGTACGACGATACTAATATTAAAGCTTTACAAGGTTTAAGCTTTACGGTAAATACTGGAGAGACCTTAGCCATTATTGGTAAAACAGGATCGGGAAAATCGACTATTTTAGATTTAATAAGCCGTTTATACGATGTCGACTCTGGAGAAATACTAATAGATGGAAAAGAAGTGTCGTCTCTAAATTTATTTAGTTTACGAGACGCTATTGGATACGTCCCGCAAGAAGCCTTTTTATTTAGCGATACTATAAATAACAATATAAAGTTTGGTAAAGAAAATGCCACCGATACGGAAGTTATTGAAGCCGCTAAAAACGCACAGGTACATAAAAACATTAGCAAATTTACCAATCAATATAACACGGTTTTAGGCGAACGTGGTGTTACACTGTCTGGCGGACAAAAGCAGAGAGTGTCTATTGCGAGAGCTATTATTAAAGATCCTAAAATACTATTATTCGACGATTGTCTTTCGGCAGTAGACACAGAAACCGAAGAAAAAATACTCAACAATTTAAATGCCTTGTCTAAAGGAAAAACCACAATTATTGTAAGTCACCGTATTTCTTCAGCTAAAAATGCCGACCATATTATTGTATTAGAAGACGGTAAAGTGGTGCAAAAAGGAACGCACAATACCCTGATTTCTAGCGACGGTTATTATAAGTCGTTGTATTTAAAACAGCTTAACCAAAAAGAAATGCAGTAATTAGTTGTGTGATTTCTTTTTTTTTTAGATTTTTGAAAGATTAAGAACGTAAAACAATAACTTAATAACACATAAAGAATGCACAATAACGAAATGATGGAGAAGGAAGAGATTTATTCGAAAGTATTAAGAGCAGGAAGGAGAACGTATTTCTTTGATGTAAGGTCTACAAAAGCTGGAGATTATTATTTAACGATTACCGAAAGCAAAAAATTTACAAACGATGATGGATCGTTTCATTATAAAAAACACAAAATCTATTTATACAAAGAAGATTTTACAGAGTTTAATTCCATTTTAAAAGAGATGACAGATTACGTAATTACCGAGAAAGGTGATGAAGTTATTAGCGAACGTCATCAAAAAGATTTCAAGAAAGAATACGACGCACCAAAAGGAGAAGAGCAAACCGCAGAAGAAACAGAAGATGAAACTTCTACACCTGCCGAAAGTCGTTTTACAGATATAGATTTCGACGATATTTAATTGCCAATAAATATATGTTACAACAAAAAACCGTTACTCTTTTTAAGGCTAACGGTTTTTTATTTATACAAAATAAAAACTACCCCACTACGCTCCCATTTGGGACTTTTTGTTCTGGGTTCAATAAAAATACTTCCTTTCCATTTACAGCACCAACGACTAGGCAATCGCTCATAAACTTACCTATTTGTTTGCGTTTAAAATTAACTACTGCCACAATTTGTCGCTGTAGTAAATCAGATTTCGAATATAGCTTAGTGACTTGCGCCGATGATTTTTTAATCCCCAAATCACCAAAATCTATCGTCAGTTTATAAGCCGGTTGTCGCGCTTCGGGGAAATCGTCCACAGCGATAATAGTGCCCACACGTAAATCTATAGTTGTAAAATCTTCGAATGTAATCGTTGTACTCATACCGTAAATATATTATTATTTTTTAAAATAAAGAGTACCTTAGTAAACACGAAATAAGCTTAAACCATTAAACCAAAATTTATGTATAAAGACAGACTAGAACTCTACGATGCTATTGTAGCGCAATGCGATCGTTTCCCTAGAAAAGGAAAAACAATGCCGCATACATCGGCCAACGGTTATATGTTCTCATTACTTAATAAAGATGGCGAACTAGGCTTTCGTTTTGATAAAGACACTCAAGAAAAATACATTAAACAATTTCAGAGCTCTTACTATAAATCGTATAACGCTATTATGAAAGGTTATGTACTGATTCCAGAGGCTATGCTTACAGATAGAGAGGCTTTAGTAGCGTATTTAAACGAGAGTTACGATTATGTTATGAGTCTTCCCAAAAAATAAAAAGTGCACAGCGAATTACATTTCTCT
>JAGPVI010000325.1 GCA_018067115.1 Bizionia sp.
TACAATACCATAGATTTGTGTGGTACCGGTGGCGATGCTAAAGACACTTTTAATGTTTCTACACTAGCCTCTTTCGTAACGGCTGGCGCTGGTGTTAAAGTAGCAAAACACGGTAACTATGGCGTGTCCTCTGCTTCCGGATCGTCCAATGTTATGGAAGCTATAGGCATAACTTTTACAGATAAAACGGCGGCTTTAAAAAAATCGTTAGATGAAGCGAATATTTGCTTTCTTCATGCCCCTCTATTTCATCCTGCAATGAAAAAAATGGCTCCTGTTAGAAAAAATTTAGGTTTAAAAACATTTTTTAATATGCTAGGACCTATGGTAAATCCGTCGTTTCCAAAAAACCAATTGGTAGGGGTTTTTAATTTAGAATTACAGCGCATTTACGGCTACCTTTATCAAGACACCAATATAAACTACAGTATTGTTCATGCTTTAGATGGTTATGACGAGATTTCACTAACAGGAAGTACAAAAATAATTTCTAATCATTCTGAAACTATTTTAACACCAAAAGACTTAAATCTCCCCCTCATTGAACCGAAAGATTTATACGGTGGAAAAAGCATAAAATCGTCGGCAAAAACATTTTTAAAAATTATAAATGGAGACGGAAAAGAAGCACAAAACAATGTGGTCTGCGCCAATGCTGGGCTGGCTATCGCAATGATGAAAAATGTAAGTCACACCGAAGGTTTTGAGCTCGCAAAAGAATCGTTATTAGGTTTAAAAGCCAAAGCCAGCTTAAACAAATTAATCGCGTTAAGTAATTAAATTAACCGCTTTAGATATTAATAAAATGAATATATTATTACGTATTGTAGCCGACAAAAGACAAGAGGTCGATTTACGAAAGTCTCTAATTCCTGTATCGCAATTAGAATGTTCGGCACTGTTTAATCGCAACACTTTTTCGTTAGCTACCAGCCTTAAAAACAGCACTTCGGGGATTATCGCCGAGCACAAACGTAGGTCGCCTTCCAAAAACGTGATTAACCAAAACTTTAGTGTTTGCGAAGTGGTTAAAGGATACGAAAATGCGGGAGCCAGTGGGCTATCTATACTTACAGACGCCAAGTATTTTGGTGGCTCTTTAGACGATTTAACGATAGCTCGTGCCTGTTGTAATCTACCCATTTTACGTAAAGAATTTATTATTGACACGTATCAAATTGCCGAAGCTAAAGCGTATGGTGCCGATGCTATTTTATTAATTGCAGCTATTTTAACACCACAAGAGATACAACAATTCTCTACTTTTGCAAAGCAGTTAGGTTTAGACGTGTTACTAGAAGTTCATAACGCCGAAGAACTAGACAAATCATTATTACCAAGCATCGATATAATAGGAGTAAATAATAGAGATTTAAAAACGTTTAATGTGAGCTTAGAAATCAGTAAAAAACTAAGCGCTCTAATTCCTGATGACTTCGTAAAGATTTCCGAAAGTGGTATCAGCTCGATCGATGCCGTTAAAAGCCTCCAACCTTTTGGGTATAAAGGATTTTTAATAGGAGAGCATTTTATGAAAACCGAAAATGCTGGCGCAAGTGCTAAAGCATTTATCAATCAATTAAAATAATAACAACAATAAATATATACAGATGAAATTAAAAGTATGCGGAATGAAATCTGAAAGTAACATTTTAGATGTGGCAAGCGATGTAAAACCTGATTATATGGGATTTATTTTCTATGAAAAATCGCCGAGATATTTTAATTCTGAATGTCCAGAAATTTCTGAAGACATCAAAAAAATTGGTGTTTTTGTTAATGCTAAATTAGACTTCATAGTCGATAAAATAGAAAAACACAAATTACAAGGCGTACAATTACACGGTACGGAATCGCCAGAATTCTGTGCAGAAGTACGTGCCTTTGGTGTTATCGTTATAAAAGTATTTTCTATAAAAAATCAATTCGACTTTAAGGTTTTAGAGCCTTACGAAGACGTTTGCGATTACTATATGTTCGATACAAAAGGTAAAGAACCTGGTGGAAACGGTTATACCTTTAATTGGAATGTCTTAAAAAAATACACCTCTAGTAAATCGTACTTTTTAAGTGGCGGTATTGGTATGGAAGAATTAGAAGACTTTTTACTATTCTTAAAACGTCCGGAATCAGATTTGTGTTGCACGGTAGATTTAAACAGCAAATTCGAATCGACTTCAGGCTTTAAAGACATTAAAAAACTTAACGATTTTAAGTACCAACTTATAAAACACGGTTATGTCCTATAATGTAGATAGCAAAGGGTATTATGGAGATTTTGGTGGAGCATACATTCCAGAAATGCTTTATCCAAACGTAGAAGAATTGCGCCAAAATTACTTAAAAGTAATGGCCGAACCTGCGTTTATAGAATCGTTTAACGCTCTTTTAAAAGATTATGTTGGTCGTCCGTCACCATTATATTTTGCCAAACGTCTTTCAGAAAAATACAATACTAAAATCTACTTAAAACGAGAAGATTTAAACCATACGGGCGCACATAAAATTAATAATACTATTGGTCAAATTTTAATGGCGCAGCGACTAGGCAAAAAACGTATTATAGCCGAGACTGGTGCGGGACAGCACGGTGTCGCTACGGCAACCGTTTGCGCATTAATGGGTTTAGAATGCATTGTTTATATGGGCGCGGTCGATATTGAACGCCAAGCACCAAACGTTGCACGAATGAAAATGCTGGGTGCAACCGTTATTCCTGCAAACTCAGGGAGCAAAACCTTAAAAGACGCAACAAACGAAGCTATTCGCGATTGGATTAACAACCCGGTAAACACACACTATATTATTGGTAGTGTGGTGGGGCCGCATCCCTATCCAGATATGGTGGCACGTTTTCAAGCCGTAGTTTCAGAGGAGATCCAATGGCAATTACAAGAAAAAGAAGGCCGTAAAGACCCCGATTATGTAATCGCTTGTGTTGGTGGCGGAAGTAATGCTGCGGGTGCCTTTTATCACTATCTCGACACGCCAAGTGTTAAATTAATTGCTGTCGAAGCTGCTGGTTTAGGTGTCGATTCTGGCGAAAGTGCAGCGACCTCATTCTTAGGAAAAGAAGGTATAATCCACGGTAGCAAAACCTTGTTAATGCAAACACCAGATGGGCAAATCACAGAACCCTACTCTATTTCTGCGGGGCTAGATTACCCTGGCGTTGGCCCAATGCACGCTAATTTATTTAAAACCAAACGCGCAGAATTTATTGCCATTACAGACGACCAGGCAATGGATTCCGGATTAGAATTATGCCAGCTCGAAGGGATTATTCCAGCCATCGAGAGTTCGCATGCACTCGCCGTATTTAAGCAAAAAACGTTTAAACCAGACGATGTTGTCGTGGTGAGTTTATCGGGTCGCGGTGATAAGGATTTAGACACGTATATAAAACATTTTAAATTGTAATAGCTTAAATGCTATATTAATGGCGTTACCCAAGGGTCAGGCTTTCCGCTATATCTTTTTTTGTTGTTTACTTGTAACCCTGTATTACATTAAAAACGTCATTTTTTGACTATAAATAAGGCTAATCACATTAAAAAAAAGGATACCGCATCAATCCTTAACGCAAATAGAACACATAATATATTTCATCGAATAATTAAAAATTCCATAGTATTTGGACTTTACAAATGAACAGAATTCAAGAAAAACTAAAGACAGATAAAAAATTATTATCCATTTATTTCTCGGCAGGCTATCCTTCGGTTAACGATACCGTAGAAATCATTCAAGAGTTAGAAAAAAATGGAGTAGATATGATCGAGATCGGGTTGCCTTTTAGCGATCCGTTAGCCGACGGGCCAACCATTCAAGACAGTTCTACGCAAGCATTAAAAAACGGGATGACCTCAGAGCTCTTGTTTCAGCAATTAAAATCTATTCGCGACACTATCTCTATTCCTTTAATAATAATGGGGTATTTCAATCCTATTCTTCAATATGGTGTCGAAGCCTTCTGTAAAGCGTGCCAGGACGTTGGTATCGATGGTTTAATTATTCCAGATTTACCGGTAGATGTGTACGATGAAAACTATAAGCATATCTTTAAAAAATACGGCTTAATAAATGTCTTTTTGATAACACCTCAAACTTCAGTAGAACGCATTCGTTATATCGATTCTATTTCCGAAGGGTTTATTTATATGGTTAGTAGCGCAAGTACAACAGGTGGCAACTCTGGTTTTCAAACAGAACAAACAGATTATTTTAAGCGTGTTGCCAATATGAAACTTAAAGCGCCACAAATTGTAGGTTTTGGCATCTCTGATAACGACAGTTTTAAACAAGCCACAAAAGATACAAAAGGAGCTATTATTGGCTCCGCATTTATTAAACACCTCTCTGTTAATGGTATTAAAAATATAGATACTTTTGTAAATACAATTTTGCATTAATCGCACTAAAATGGAAGACATAGAGAATATAGAATTAGAGTATTTAAAAATAGAAGATTACCAAGAGCTTAAAGAAGCGATGATAGAATCTTACTCCACAATGCCAGACGCATTTTGGAAAGAACATCACATTCAAAAATTAATAACGATTTATCCGGAGGGGCAAGTGGTTATAAAAATCAACAATCAAATAGCGGGTTGCGCCCTATCCATTATTGTCGATTATAATAAAATAGACAATCACCACACGTATAGAGATATTACTGGAAACGATACGTTTAATACGCACAAGCCCGATGGCGATGTTATTTATGGTATCGATGTATTTATTAGACCCAAATTTAGAGGTTTACGTTTAGGGCGTCGTTTATACGATTACAGAAAAGAACTTTGCGAGCGTTCTAACCTTCGTGGTTTAGCCTTTGGTGGCCGTATTCCTAATTACCATAAGTATTCAGACACCTTAACACCAAAGCAATATTTAGAAAAGGTAAAAAGTAAAGAAATTAACGACCCTGTTTTAAATTTTCAGATCTCGAACGATTTTCACCCTACAAGAGTTTTAAAAAATTATTTAAAAGGAGATAAATCTTCTGGCGACTATGCTATTTTATTAGAATGGGATAATATCTATTACGAGAAAGAGAATAAAAAAGCGAGTACCGTTAAAACGGTAGTCCGTTTAGGTTTAATACAATGGCAGATGCGTTTGTATAAAGATTTAGACGAACTAATGCAGCAAGCAGAGTTCTTTGTAGATGCCGTTTCAGGTTACCGTAGTGACTTTGCAGTGTTTCCAGAATTTTTTAACGCGCCTTTAATGGCAGATCATAACAACCTGTCTACACCAGATGCCGTTAGAGAATTAGCAAAACACACCCAAGAAATCGTTTCGCGATTTGCACAATTAGCGATTTCTTATAATATAAATATTATTACAGGTAGTATGCCAGAAATGGTAGACGATAAATTATACAACGTAGGTTACTTATGCCGTCGTGATGGTAGTTTAGAACGTTACGAAAAACTACACGTTACCCCAGATGAAGCTAAAGTATGGGGAATGGTTGGGGGACACAAACTTCAAACATTCGATACAGACTGCGGAAAAATAGGTGTTTTAATATGTTACGATTCTGAATTCCCAGAACTTAGCCGCTTGTTGGCAGATGAGGGTATGGATATTCTATTTGTTCCTTTTTTAACCGATACTCAAAACGGATATTCTAGAGTAAGACATTGCGCGCAAGCCAGAGCTATAGAAAACGAATGTTATGTAGCCATTGCAGGTAGTGTTGGTAATTTGCCGAAGGTAGAAAATATGGACATTCAGTTTGCCCAGTCGGCCGTGTTAACGCCTTGTGATTTTGCATTTCCGTTAAACGGAATAAAAGCAGAAGCAACCACAAACACCGAAATGATTTTAATTGCTGATGTTGATATCGATTTATTACGAAATTTAAATAAGCACGGTAGTGTAAAAAACCTTAAAGACCGCAGAAAAGATTTGTTTTCACTAACAAAAAAAGGATAATTAACAAACCTTAACGATTTGCATTTCAGTTTTAAGAAGGCTTTAATACAATTTTCATAGTATAATTTGTAGTTTAGAAAGACAACGATTAAAACTTACAAATTATGGGAATTATTGAAGATAAAAGAAAATTTAAAACAACGAAAACGCAATCCAACCCGACAAACCCAACAGGTAAAACAGATGTTGAAACTAACAAGTTCGACATTGATGAGTCGACTATAAAAGAGCAACAGAAGAAGAAATAATTTGAGAAATCAATATATTCTAAGACCATGCAAATAATTTTGCACGGTCTTTTTTATTTAACAGCTTAGGTATTTAACATCTGTAACATAGAGCCTAAATCGTTAAATACTCAAGTTTTCAAAGCTTTTAAGGAAAAATAACCGAAAGTATCCCTAGTTTTTTAACAAAAATTTAAAAAGCATCTAGGTAACATACTATAAAATAAATGATTACTTTTGTTATAGGTAAAAAAAGTGTTATCCCTTTACACACTTTTTCTCACATTACTTTTAACTATAAAACAATTTAATCAAGGGCAACTTTCGTATTAAAATACGATACAGTTATAATAACTAACCATTGTCTATTTATGAAAAGAGCAAAAGTATCTTCAGAACAAGATTGGCTAAACCTACTAGAGGAAGCCATAAAAAGCGGCGTTAAAATTCAAGTAAACCACAGATTTAAGTTTAAAGACCGGAATTTAGGAACTTTTCTTACTGGTGCTAAACGGAAAGGTAA
>JAGPVI010000132.1 GCA_018067115.1 Bizionia sp.
GCTTTGGGTATAGATTTACCTATCGCTTGGGAAATTGCATCAGCAAAACAAGCAATTATAGGACTTTCAATATCTTTAGTACTCTACGTCGTTTGCAGTTATTTCACTACTCCAGATTTTGAAAAAAGCAGACGTTTTATAAAAAAAGCGAATATTTTAAACCGTTAAATAGCCACGTTGATAAAAGCAGTTATTCTGTTTTCTTCGGAAGTGCATCTTGTAATTTACAGTGTATTGATTTTTATTTTTGGCTGAATTTCAATTGGAAAATTACACGAATTAGCAATAAAACATAACTGATGTGCATTCTCGTGCAATTGTATAGCAAAGTCTATTTTTGAAACCTCTTTGATACTAACAATTGGCTTTAAAACAGCCCTATTAAAAAACCCGCTTCCGGAGGGCGCAACTTCCAAAAAAGCTTCGGCCGTATCGGTATATTCTAAAATTTCAATACCATTTTGTGCACAAACGTATAAATAAGACATCATATGGCACGACGCTAAAGCCGAAAGCAGTAAATCTTCGGGGTTATAACACGAGTCGTCACCACGAAACGCTTTGGCAGCAGACACCGACAAATCTGGTTTGGAGTCTGAAATATGAACGCTATGATTACGACTAAACGTTCTTGGTTTACTGGTGCTATCTCCCGCTTTGAGTTTCCAGTTTACCGTCGCTTTAAAAGTATGATGTAGTGACATTGTTAGAATTTAAAGCTAAAGATAGTATAACAATCCGAAAACTGCTTTTATAATCCAATCATCCTTTTCAGAATACCTTTTTAAAGTCTCGAATTATTTATTATAAAATTGCTAGATGCACCAATTGATCATTACTATTACTAACATAGAAAGAGCGCTTGCATCTAAAGGCAATATTAATCCATAAAAAAGGCAGCCCTAAGGCTGCCTTTAATACTATTTATTTACAGATTAGATTATTAATCTAATTACATATTTCTTCTATACTGTCCACCAACTTCGAATAATGAAGCTGTGATTTCACCAAGAGAGCACACTTTACAAACATCCATTAATGCTTCAAATATATTCTCATTATTAATTGCTCTTTCTTGAAGGTTTTTCAACAACTCTGATGTGTCGTTCGCCTCCTGTAAATTACGAAGCGTTTTAATTTGAAATTGCTTTTCTTCTTCGGTAGCTCTAATAACTTCCGCAGGAACAACCGTTGGAGATCCTTTAGAACTTAAGAACGTATTTACACCAATAATTGGGAATTCACCGTTATGTTTTAGCGTTTCATAATACAAGCTTTCTTCTTGTATTTTACTACGCTGGTACATTGTTTCCATTGCACCTAAAACGCCGCCACGTTCGGTAATTCTATCGAATTCTAATAAAACAGCTTCCTCTACTAAGTCTGTTAACTCTTCAATAATAAACGACCCTTGAATAGGGTTTTCGTTTTTAGCAAGTCCTAATTCTTTATTTATAATTAATTGAATAGCCATTGCACGACGCACAGACTCTTCGGTAGGTGTTGTAATCGCTTCATCGTAAGCATTTGTATGTAGCGAGTTACAGTTATCGTAAATTGCATATAGTGCTTGTAATGTTGTGCGGATATCGTTAAAATCAATTTCCTGAGCGTGTAAACTACGTCCAGACGTCTGGATATGGTATTTAAGCATTTGTGCTCTTGCATTCGCACCATATTTATGCTTCATTGCTTTTGCCCAAATTTTTCTAGCCACACGACCAATAACCGCATATTCTGGATCGATTCCATTAGAAAAGAAGAATGATAAGTTTGGCCCGAACTTATTAATATCCATTCCGCGACTTAAGTAATATTCCACGTAAGTAAACCCGTTAGACAAGGTTAGTGCCAATTGTGTAATTGGGTTTGCCCCTGCCTCAGCGATATGGTACCCTGAAATAGACACACTATAAAAGTTACGCACGTTATTCTCGATAAAATACTCTTGCACATCTCCCATTAATCGCAAGGCGAATTCTGTAGAGAAAATACAAGTGTTTTGTGCCTGATCTTCTTTTAAAATATCTGCTTGAACCGTACCACGAACTTGCGCGATAGTATTCTTTTTAATCTCTGCATAAACCTCTGCCGGTAGCACAAGATCTCCAGTAACTCCCAAAAGCATTAAGCCTAAGCCGTCGTTAGTTTCTGGCAATTCGCCTTGATATTGCGGACGTTCTTTACCTTTATACAGTTCAGCTATTTTAGCTTCAACCTCTTCTTCTAATTCGTTTTCTTTAATATAAAGCTCACATTGTTGGTCTATCGCGGCATTCATAAAGAAACCTAATAACATAGGAGCAGGACCGTTAATGGTCATACTTACAGATGTTAATACGTGCGCTAAGTTAAAACCAGAATACAGTTTTTTAGCATCGTCTAAACAGCAAATAGACACCCCTGCATTTCCTATTTTACCATAAATATCCGGACGTAAATCTGGATCGTTTCCGTATAGTGTAACACTATCGAAAGCGGTAGACAATCGTTTTGCTGGCAATCCTGCACTCACATAGTGAAAACGACGGTTTGTACGTTCTGGTCCACCTTCTCCGGCAAACATACGCGCTGGATCTTCTCCAGTACGTTTAAACGGATATAAACCAGATGTGTACGGGAATTCTCCCGGTACATTCTCTTGCAAACACCATCTAAGGATATCTCCCCAAGCTTGGTATTTAGGTAGGGCTACTTTAGGGATTTGGGTGTGTGATAAGGACTCGGTATGTGTTTCTATTTTTATCTCTTTATCACGAACTTTAAAAGAGTAAATAGGATTTTTATATTTATTGACTTTTTCATCCCAGCCTGTAATAACTTCCCAGTTATAAGGGTCTAAGTTTAATTTTACGCGATCGAATTCAGCAATAAGTAATTTTAAGAAATCTATCGACTCTTCTTTAACGTCTTTTGAAATCTCATCGCTAATACCTGATTTATCTAAAACTGGAGCAGTACCTACAACAGATTGTATCGTTTTATACAACCCATAAAGTGTTTGGGCAACCTCCACTTGCGTGTCTGCTGTTTTATCGTAAGCACGGTTGCTTTCTGCAATTTCAGATAGGTAACGCGTACGACTTGGTGGAATTACGAATATTTTCTCACTCATTTCCTGAGAAATCTCGAACGTAGAATTTAAATCTGATTCCGTTTTCTCTACTAACTTATCCATTATCGCTTTATAAAGCGTATTCATTCCTGGATCGTTAAACTGAGAAGCGATGGTACCATATACCGGTAACTGATCTTGCGGAATATCCCAAAGATTATTGTTACGCATATATTGTTTTTTAACATCACGAAGCGCATCTAGTGAGCCACGTTTGTCGAACTTATTTATTGCTACTAGATCGGCAAAATCTAGCATATCAATTTTTTCTAATTGAGTTGCTGCGCCAAATTCTGGCGTCATAACATAAAGAGCAACATCTGAGTGTTCCATAATCTCGGTATCAGACTGCCCAATACCAGAGGTTTCTAGCACTATTAAATCGTATTCTGCAGCTTTTAATACTTGTACTGCTTCGTTTACGTATTTTGATAATGCTAAGTTAGATTGACGTGTAGCCAAACTACGCATATAAACTCGTGGTGAGTTAATAGCATTCATACGAATACGGTCTCCTAAAAGTGCACCTCCTGTTTTTCGTTTTGAAGGATCTACAGAAACTAAACCAACCGTTTTTTCTGGAAAATCGATTAAAAAGCGACGCACAAGCTCATCTACCAAACTAGATTTCCCTGATCCACCTGTTCCTGTAATTCCTAGAACTGGTGTTTTTGACGTTTTATTTTTTACGTGAATTTTATCTAAAGCTGCCTTTGCAACTTCTGGAAAGTTTTCTGCTGAAGAAATAACGCGAGCAATAGCTTTAGGGTTTTTAGAGGCTAAGTGATCCACTTCATCTTCTAATACATCTCCAATAGCATAATCAGCCTGTTGTACTAAATCGTTAATCATTCCTTGTAACCCCATTGCACGTCCATCGTCTGGCGAATAAATTCGTGCAATACCGTAATCCATTAATTCTTTAATTTCTGAAGGTAAAATAACACCTCCACCACCTCCGAAGATTTTAATATGCTCTGCTCCTTTTTCTTTTAAAAGGTCGTACATGTATTTAAAGTATTCATTATGCCCTCCTTGGTAAGAGGTTAAACAAATAGCATTTGCATCTTCTTGAATCGCTGTATTAACAACTTCTTCTACACTGCGGTCGTGACCTAAATGAATCACTTCTACTCCTGTAGATTGGATAATACGACGCATAATATTTATAGAGGCATCGTGACCATCAAATAAAGAAGCGGCAGTTACTATTCTTACTTTATATTTTGGTTTGTATGGTGTTGCTTGTTTCATTGGTGTTATAATCAAAAATTTAGTAGATGCGAATTTACGGAATATTAAAAAATTAAAGGCAACTATTTAAAAATATCTATATGTTTTGCACCCCGTCTTAAATTTTATAGGAACGGTATTTTCACCTTTAAAAAAAGTTAAATCAACTTCTAGGCTTTAGCGAAACAAAAGGAGGAAAGAGTTACTAATTTTTGATATGAGTAGAAAACAGAAAACTCACAATAGTATAATGGCCAGAGCTTCTATTTTTTTATGCAACCCCCAATAAATCACTATTCACTTTTGGGACAATAGCCTGTTTAAATATTTTAATTTCACAACAAAACAAAGAAAAAAACATATTATTATCAAATAATTATTGTTTTGACTAGAGTATTATGATAAATTATGTTAAATTGTAAGTGACTCACAGTTAGCACATTATTATCATTACTCAATTATAAGATAGAATTTTAGACCGATTTATAATCACGTACAATAGTAAGCTTTTCTAAATAACCGCATTCAAAAATCATTTATTAACTTTAATTCCAATATCGATATGAAACTAAGAATACTATTTAGCTTGTGTTTTATCGCTAGTTTACCAGCCGTTTACGCACAAGACCTACCAACAAATCCCGATCCCGGAAAATGTTATGTTAAATGTATAACTAAAGATGAGTTTAAGGAAGTACAAGAAACCATACAATCTTATCCTGCTTATTCGTCTTTAGAGATCATTCCTGCAACCTACAGAACCATTGAGGAAAGTGTTCTTATTAAAGAAGCAACTAAGAAATACACTTATATTCCTGCAGTTTATGAGACTATTGATGTAGTATACGTTAAAAAAGAAAACCGATCAGAGTTACGCGTAATCCCTGCTAGTTTTGGTACGGATTCTAGGAATTTTGAGGTACACCCAAAAACCACAGGTTGGGAGTATAAAGTTTTGGAAGATTGTCCATCTGTAAACAAAGAGGATTGCGTGGCTGCTTGTTTTGTAGAATATCCTGCGCAAAGCAGAGACGTAACTTTTACAACTTTATTAAGTGATGCTTCTACCGAAAGCACACCAGTCACCGAACAAACATCTTCTTATAAAAAACGTGTTATTAAAACTCCAGCACGTATGGATGAAACTACAATTCCTGCAGAATACACCACTATTAAAAGACAAGTATTAGACACACCAGCTTCTACAAGAAATATAACAAGTCCTGCTAGACAAGAAACAGTTACTAAAACAGTTTTAGTTAAAAAAGGAGGTATCACCTCTTGGGAAGAAGTAGAATGCGAATTACTGATGCCAACAGCAATCCCAATTTATTACGAATTGGCTAGTGCGCGTTTAACAGCAGACTCTAAGCAAACAATAGACAATACGCTTTTACCAATGTTAAAAGAAAAGCCTATAAATATTGAAATTATGTCTCATACAGACTCTAGAGGAAATGACGATTATAATATGTCTTTATCTCAACAACGTGCCAACTCTGTTGTAAATTATTTAGTGTCTAAAGGCATTTCTAGAAATAGATTGGCGGCTAAAGGTTTTGGAGAAACAAGACTAGCCAACAGATGTTCTAACGGTGTAGATTGCTCTGATTCCGAACACAAAAGAAACAGACGTACAGAATTTAGAGTTTTAGGAAACTAAGGCCATAAGCTCTAAACCATACAACCACATAAAAGACTCCTAACTAAGGAGTCTTTTTATTACTAAAAATATATTTATCGTGTGGTATACTATTTCTTTCGACTTGAATACCGTATAAATCTATAAGCTCTGGTTGCATTAAAGCAAAAAACTTATAATGAATTTGCCAGTCATGAAGTGTATGTACATTAATATCTGAAAGGCAAACGACGGGCCTATTTAATAAAATCCCTAACTGATACATAACCTCTTTCAGAGACACATTATCTCCTTGCAGTTGCTCATCGTCAATTAAATAATGGGGTGCATTTTTACCCCAATTTATTTGATTAGTATCCCAAAAAGTAGGTTCTTTAATATTAAATGTCAAAACGTCTCCCATTACCTTCTGTCTCGTCATTTCTAAATTAAAAGCGGAAACAATAGCGGAAATTTGATCCTTATAAACCGCTGTGTTTTTCTTAATATAGACTTGGTAAAGAGCATTAGAATTAGTAACAACATCAATTTGACTAGAATGCACTTTTAATCCATATGCCAAAATATCTTGCAGACGACCTTTAATATTAATATATTCGAAAGAATCATCTACTTCCAGCGATTGGAAAGTCTCTTCTTTTAATTCTTTAAACTCAAAATCTTTTTTAGGTACGTAGTTTAGGTCTGCAGAGATATCATTGCTATCTTTTAAAACCTTAAAAAACTTATCTAATGCTATTTTCTCGCTGTTTTGTTTTAAAAACCACTGTAAATCTTTCGCTTTAAAATCTGCCACGCTCCCTTTCCATAACACCTTGCCTTTAGCATTTAACAGCACACCGTGTGGTAAAGACGTAATAGCATATTTCTTAAAAGTTTCGCCATTATAATCTATAAACACAGCCAACTCGGTAGACCGTTTTTTAAGGTAGCGTTTTATAACTTCGGGATTTTCCTCACTTAAAGACACGACATAAAACTGATCGGGATATTGTTTTTGTAATACTCCTAAATACTCTGCCGCATAAACGCATGGCCCACACCATGTGGCCCAAAAATCTATAAAATACAGTGCGTTTTCTGTAGATGATGCCGTTTTAGAGAGCTGCAGTTTTTCAGACACATTTACTTGCGCTAATAATAGCATTGGTAAAAGTAAATAAACTACTAGTAAACTGCTTCTTTTTCTGGTATTCCTCATTTTCTAGACACTAATTATCCTTATAACTAATTTACTTTGCAACTATTGTGCTAAAGTACTCGTTTCTATTCTTTTATTTTACAAAAGAAAGAGAAGCCTACATTTCAATCTTGCTGGCTTAGCACTTTAAAAACCGAACAAATTACAAGTCATAGACCCACACTTCTTTTGTCGGCCTTTAAATTTCAAAGAATTGTTTTACGCATATTTTGTAATATCACTAATCACCATGAACGATCCTAGCGCTATATTTTTTGTATGTATAACCCCTTTATGAATACGTTATCGATTAAATGAACTCCTGTATTATAAAAAAAATAATCCGGTATTACTATAGAACCTCTTGCTCCTAACCTTTGTGATTTTAGATAATTATTTAAAGGCGAAGCTACTTGAATGGGGAGTGATTTTTTTAACAACATAATAAACACAACTTAGCTACTAATTTCTGGATGATTACACCTAAATCTAATCCGCATAGTTTACGTAAAGAATTAAAAACAACTGGTTGGTTATATTTTATAATAACTAAAAATTATCTTTAAAATCAATACTAATTGCTCCTTTTATTCTAATTTTGATAACACATATAAAACCAGACATAATGAAAAAAGTTCTTATTATTTGCCTAGCGCTATTCACCTTAAATTCTTGTGCAGAACTACAACAAGTAGTTAACCAATTACCTCAACAAACCGGTGGTGTATTAACCAATACTGATATCTCTGCTGGATTACGTCAAGCTTTAGATTTGGGAATTGATAAGCAAGTCTCTAAATTAACTTTAGAAAACGGATTTTATAAAAACGAATTAGTAAAGATTTTACTACCTGAAGAATTACAAAAAGTAGACAAAGCGTTACGTGATATTGGGTTAGACAACCTTGCAGATGAAGGTTTAAAAGTATTAAATAGAGCTGCCGAAGATGCCGTTGGTGAAGCGACACCTATTTTTATAAATGCAGTAAAAGGCATAACTTTTAGTGATGCTAAAACTATTTTACTAGGAAGTAATGATGCTGCAACGCAATATTTAACAAGCAAAACTCAAACAGAATTATACAGTAAATTTAACCCTGTAATAAAAAACTCTTTTAGCAAAGTAGGCGCTGATAAAATTTGGGCTAACCTAATTAATAAGTACAATACCATTCCTTTTACAAGTAATGTAAATCCTGATTTAACAGATTATGTTACCAATGAAGCATTACGAGGTGTTTACAAAATGATCGCTGTTGAAGAACAAGACATAAGAAGTAAGGTAGAATCAAGAACGACAGATTTATTAAAACGTGTCTTTGCTTTGCAAGATTAGCCTAAACTCAACTTTTTAGACTACTTTACTTAACATAGTTAACACAATTAAAATGTAATTATGCTAACAAATAAGTTTACAAAACAGAAAAAAACCAATCCTTTTAAAGATTGGTTTTTTTGTTTTATGTGATCTAATAAAAAATTATGTTAAATTTTAATATTACACTGTATTTTATTAAAACACAACACATTAGTGATTTATATTTTTACTATATTTAGACTTACAACCCTTTAGATTAATTGATGATGAAGCAAAAAAATATTTTAAAAAGTCGCGAAAAGTTAGATTTACGTTACAAAAAATTAATGGAGCAAGCTTACAACTTACGGCAGACCGACCACGCGATGAGCGACATCTCTGAGTTTAAAGCTTTAAAAGCGCTTAACAAATTGAATCGGTTAAAATTCTTGACGCGAGGCGACTGCTCACAACCTGTTTCTTAAGGCCTTAAAATAATCGAAGGCACCAATTAAACGAGATCCATACCAAGAGAAATATTCTCCATCTACAAACACCGTTTTTGCATGATGAGAAAACCTCCCTAACTCGAACGCGTGCTCCTCTTTAAAAGGATAGGGCTCACTAGACAGTAATACCAAATCTGGATCGCCTTGTAATCGTATTTTTTTTATCTCTACTTCTGGGTAGCGCTCTAAATTGCCATAAATATTTATGAAGTTATTAAGGGTTAACAAGTGATTTATAAAAGTGTTGTTTGCAGCCACCATCCAAGGCTCTCTCCAAATAAAATAAGCCACTTTATATACTTCCTTATCTTTTATAAACTCTTTAAACTCGCGTAAATTATATTCAATTTTAATGCTTATTTTTAATGCTTCTGTTCGTTTATTAAAAAGCACACCATATTCTTTAATTAATGCTATAGTATCCTCAATAGTATATAATTCTGAAACGTGAACTTTACAAATCTCAGAGCACGCTTCTAC
>JAGPVI010000360.1 GCA_018067115.1 Bizionia sp.
GGTGAAGGTCGAGAACGTAAAACAGAATTAAGAACGTTCGAGGATGTCGATGCTACAAAAGTAGTTATTAGGAATACTAAATTATACGTTAATAAAGAGGAAGGTTTTATTGGTACCTCTTTAAAGCGAGACGAATATGTTGGCGACTGTAGTGATATCGACGATATTATTGCGTTTACTGCCGACGGTAAAATGATGGT
Organism: Bizionia sp.; assembly: GCA_018067115.1. Taxonomy (GTDB): domain Bacteria; phylum Bacteroidota; class Bacteroidia; order Flavobacteriales; family Flavobacteriaceae; genus Bizionia. Next base: position 201 of record JAGPVI010000360.1, read on the forward strand.
CTCTAAAGTAGATTCTAAAACCTTTGTTGGTAAAGGCATTATTCATGTTGCTGTATTTAAAAAGAAAGATAAAAGAACCATTTATAATTTAGTATATAAGGATGGAAGTAAAGGACCGTCATATATTAAACGCTTTGCTGTTACATCCATTACTCGCGATAAAGAATACGATTTAACCAATGGAAATAAAAACTCGAAAGCGCTTTATTTCTCGGCCAACCCTAATGGGGAAGCAGAGGTTATTACCGTGTATTTACGCCAAGTGGGAAGCGTTAAAAAATTAAAATGGGATATCGATTTTGCCGATATTTTAATAAAAGGAAGAGCGTCTAAAGGTAATTTAGTAAGCAAGCATCCGGTTAAGAAAATAGAGTTAAAAGAAAGAGGGGTCTCAACTTTAAAGCCTAGAAAAATTTGGTACGACGAAAATGTGCAGCGTCTTAATGTTGACGAGCGCGGTGAGTTAGTGGGAGAGTTTAGAGGAGAAGATCGTATTCTAATTATTAATCAGAAAGGAGTTGCAAAAACAATAATACCTGAAGTGACTACGCATTTTGAAAATGATATGTTGGTGATGGAAAAGTGGGTGCCTAAGAAACCTATTTCTGCAATCTATTATGATGGTGAAAGAGAGATGTATTATGTTAAGCGTTTTCTTATAGAAAATGAAAATAAAGAGGAGCTTATTATTTCTAATCATCCTAATTCGTTTTTAGAAATGGTGTCTACAGATTGGAAGCCAATGGCCGAAATAGAATTTAAAAAGGAGAGAGGTAAAGACAGAAAAGAAAACGAGCCAATAAACTTAGAGGAGTTTATATCTATAAAAGGAATAACAGCACAAGGGAATCAATTAACTAAGGATAAGGTGAATGCCATACACATATTAGAATCTATCCCTTACGAAGCTCCAGAAGATATTCCAGCCGAAAATTTAGAGGTCATCGAAGAAGAAAATATGTCTAACTTAAAAACAAGTAGCGTTGAGGGTGAAGAATCAGCTTTTAATGAGAAGTCAGAATCAAGAGCAGATAAAGATTCTGGTGATGAAGACTTAAAGTTAGACGATAACGGACAGCCAACATTGTTTTAAGTATTCAAAATCTGGTAAAATTTAAAAGCCCATCTTCATAAAAGGAGATGGGCTTTTTTTTATAGTTATAAGAGGAGTACTATTTACATTTTTTTCTTTGGTGTGGACTTGTGTCCTAATTTATAGAAAACGAAATAAATGCGCTAAAAACAGTCTTTTAAAGGTTAGTATTACTAAAGCATCTAAAGTCTATACTGGATTTAAAATGGCAAGAGATGATTAGTCAATTTTAGTCGCCTCACCTTTTTGTTTTGCAACCTCTCCCACATAAGAATATTCAAAAGTATAAGAGTTTGCCGTTGTTGTTATTATTTTTATATGCACATCTTTATGTTCGGCCATACTTTTAGGATTTATGGTTTTAAAGATGACTTCACAATCGTTAACCCATCTTACTTTGGAGGAGTCTACTCGTGTGCCATAAGTTTCAATTTGTAAATCGTCGGTTCTAGTAAAGTGCCCTACGTGTTCTTCATCGCCTACCATATATTTAAATTTAAAAGCGCCAGTTTGAAAATCGGTACAATTACGTTCCGGTAGATTGCAACCTAAAAGCAATAATAGAAATGAGAATAAAGCAATATGTTTCATATAATGATATTTTTTGTAAAGCTACAAAATGAAATAATGATACGCACGCTTTATAAAGTGATAAGCATAAACTTTAACGCCTATTTAGTTGTAAAAAAAACCTTTGCTGAGAATCGCGTATGTCATTTTTTTTAAGACATCCGACCGAATTCTCAAATTTTGAAAAAAGAAGCAATTTAAAGAAATCTAAGAAAGTAATCATTTTCGTGTTTTGATTTTAGAAATATGGAAAACGGTAAAACGATTTGAGATTCTATAATTTTAAAAATATAAGGTTCAATTCTCAAAATTCGAAAAACTACCATCTTTATAAAAAATGACAATGCGATCAATTTCTTTTTTTGAATTTGAAATAATGGAAGAGGGTGAAATATTTTGGGATTCTGGAATTCTTAAATTGTCAGTCGAATTTGAATTTGAGTTTTTATCCAAATTTTCATTCGAAAATAAATTCTCAGTCGGCTCAACACGCTTTTCTTTTTGAACGTCATTTTTTGCTTGAGCAGGAAATTGTCCTTTTCCATTCATCAACCAATACAATTCTACTTCTGGAAAATGGGCGAGTACCTTTAGCACAAATTCTAAGCTAGGTTTGTTTCTACCGGAAAGAATATGAGAAATGGTAGAACGCTGCACACCGATTTTTTCAGCGAAAGAAGAAGCACTTTCACTGTTAAAATCTATCACCTTTTGAAGGCGTTTTGCAAATTCAGCATTGTTTATCATTGTAAACACGAGTTAGTAAGTATTGAACGTTACAAATGTAAACTTATTATTTATAACTAGCAATAAATAACTGCTATTTAAAAATTATTATTGAATTAAAGCTTTATATTGATAGATGTAAAGTATTGAAAACAAGTTATTTGAATATTGAAACATATATTCGTTGCATTATTGCTAAAAGACTTGATAATCACGGCCTTGTAATTGTAACATTTGTATACAATACTAATCAATCCTAGTTAAATTCCTTGTTTACAAATGTAACAAAACAATTGTTTACCTTTGTAACACTTAAAATTTACAAATGGAAATAGAAGTACTTCAATCTCTTTTTTTAAAACACAAAGAGCGTTCTCTTTTTGGACGATATATTCATTCTAAACATATAGAACCTTTACTTGCTAATTTGCCAAAAACTTTTAAAGTTGATGTTCTTGGTCAATCTATAAACCACCAAAACATCTACTCCATTACATTAGGTACTGGTGATAAAAAGATATTAATGTGGTCTCAGATGCACGGTAATGAATCGACAACCACTAAGGCTATTTTCGATTTATTAAACACTTTAAAAGACGATTCTGAAGTTTCTCAAGCTATATTAAACCACTTTACATTAATCATTATCCCCATTTTAAATCCAGATGGGGCAGAGATGTATACGCGTTTAAATGCTAATTTAGTTGACTTAAATCGAGACGCTCAACAGCAATCTCAGCCAGAAAGCAATGTTTTAAAAACGTGTTTCGATTCTTTTAAGCCACATTATTGCTTTAATCTTCATGGTCAACGCACTCTTTTTAGTGCAGGACCATATAATAAAGTGGCAACTATGTCTTTCTTATCTCCAGCTCAAGATATAGCGCGTACGGTAACAGAAACAAGGTCGACGGCTATGTCTGTAATTAGTAGAATGACGAAAAATTTGCATATAGAGATACCAGGACAGGTTGGTATTTACGATGATACCTTTAATATAAACTGCGTTGGGGATGCGTTTCAATCATTAAGTGTGCCTACAATTTTGTTTGAAGCAGGGCATTATAAGGACGATTACAATAGGGAAGAGGTGAGGCGTTTGGTTTATCAGTCGTATATAGTGGCTTTAAACGCTATAATGTTGAATGATTTCGATGATAATGATATTCAATACTATCTTAAAATTCCAAAAAACGACAAGTTATTTTCGGATATTCTTATTGTTAACGCACGATTCGATAATGCTGTTATGGATGTGGCTATTCAATATGAAGAACATTTAATAGGTAATACTATTGATTTTATTCCGAAAGTCGTAAAAATTGAAAAGACTATTTCTGGTTTTGGTCATAAAACAATAAATGCTAATGGTAATTGTGTGCTTTCCAGTGATAATAGCACATTAGAGGTGGGAATGGTCGTAAATATCGTGGTTGTAAACAATGAAGTATTATCATTAAAATTAGGTAATAATTAACTTTTATTCTCTAAAATTTCGTGAGATTATAGTATTTTTGCATAATATTTAATAATTAATTGAAATGGCAAAATTTAGATTAGACGAAGTAGATCATCAAATTCTTGATATGTTGATTGATAATACACGTGTCCCTTTTACAGATATAGCTAAAAAGCTTTTAATATCTGCTGGTACAGTGCATGTAAGAGTTAAGAAAATGGAAGATGCTGGTATTATAAAAGGCTCTTCGTTAACAATAGATTATAAAAAATTAGGATATTCTTTTATAGCCTATGTAGGTGTATTCTTACAGAATACTTCTCAAACAAAATTTGTTTTAGAGCGTATTAACTTAATTCCTTATGTTACTGTTGCTCATGTAACGACTGGAAAATTCAATATTTTTTGTAAGATTCGCGCTAAAAACACAGAACATGCCAAAGATATAATCTTTATGTTGGATGATATTGATGGTGTTTATAGAACGGAAACGATGATTTCTTTGGAGGAAAGCTTAAACGATAAGAAGCGTTTAATGCACGATATTTTTAGAGAAATGTAATTAATTATATACTTAATACAACGAAAACGCCCTTTAGCTTAACTAAAGGGCGTTTTTGTATTTAATATATTAAAGTTATATAGATTGAATAGAGTGCTAGTTTTTTACGCTTAGTTAAATCTATATGCTTTATTCTTCTTCGTCTTTTTTTGTAAAAAAATCCTCTTCTACAACAATGTGTCCGGCTTCATTGAGTTCTAAAAGATCTATATTATCATCTAAATTAGTCATAGTGTAGTGTAAGCGGCAACTTACCTTAACGAGGTAAGTGGTATCCTCTGTTTTCACCTCTATGGCTTCTATAGTTTCATTTTTATGGTTGTCAAAAGTAATAATATCTTTATCTCCATAACCGTCAGGAAATTTAGAGGTTAGTAACTGTAGAACCTCTGGTGTTAATTTTTTGTAATCGACAAGAACTTTTCGCATAACAACAAGTTTAAATTAATACAATTAGGCGTGTAGTTTAGTCTAGTTATTTTAAAATTACGAAAAAAAACAATGAGTTTTATACTATTCCCTGTAAAAGTTAAACGCTTTTATAATTAACTCATTATCTACTTTGCAATCTATTTCGGGTTTTCCAATGTCTTCTAAAAGCACAAAATTAATATTCCCGTGGTCATTTTTCTTATCGTATTTTAGTAATTCTATAATAGAGGTGTAGTCGCTTTCGGGTATATCAACGTGACCATAAATGGACTTAATCTTACTTTTAATTTCGGTATTTTTTGCTTCAGGAAAACCAATCATTTTGGTAGAGATATACGTAGCTAAAATCATCCCTACAGCAATGGCTTCTCCATGTAATAGAGACGGTTTGTCTTCGTGACTTAAATAATAGGATTCAATAGCATGACCAATAGTGTGACCAAAGTTTAAAGTTTTACGTAAATTATTTTCGTTAGGGTCCTGTTCTACAATGTCTTTCTTTATAATTATAGACTCGTAAATTAAGCCGTCTAAATCCTCAAGTTTAAGTTTAGATAAATTATTTAACTTGCTCCAATATAGGTCGTTATGTATTAATCCGTGTTTAAGCATTTCTGCTAATCCAGAGCGTAGCTCTAGTTGTGGTAAAGTATCTAGAAAATGGGTGTCTACTAGAACCATCTTTGGTGTGTTAATCACGCCAATTTGATTTTTAAGAGACCCAAGATCCACTCCGGTTTTTCCTCCAATTGAAGCGTCTACCATAGCTAAAAGTGAAGTAGGTACATTGATAAAGTCTATACCTCTTTTAAAGGTAGAAGCTACAAAACCACCAAGATCTGTAACAACGCCTCCTCCTACATTAATAAGTAAGCTTTTTCGATCGGCATTTAGCTCGGAAAGGGCACTCCAAACACCCGAACATGTTTCTATATTTTTATGGGTTTCACCAGCTTCAATCTCGATGATTTCAATCTCTTTTTCAGTGTTAATCTGAGATAAAAAACGAGGTAAACAGTAATTGTGAGTGTTTGTATCTACTAAAAAGAACAGTTTTGAGTAATTTGTGTTTTTCAGGAAATCGTTTAAGTGATTGTAACTCTCTGTATTAAAGTTTATTGTGTAGTCTTGAGTAGTGATTGAATTCATTATATTATTTATCTAAATAGAATGTGAAAATAAGGTCTTTTTATAATATAATTAGTCACGAGTAAGTATATTTGCAAAATATCTTATAGCAGAATATAATGGGGCAAGTAAAAATTTTTGAAAATACAAAAGTTGCATTTTCTTTAAAGAGCGATGGAGAATTAAATCGCGCTTATTTTTTGTTTAAAATGATTTCTAGTCAGTCTTTGGTAAAGATAGGAGCAGCGGCAACCAACTTTGCTTTAAAATTAAAATTACCAGTAGAAGGGCTAATAAGGATTACTGTTTTCGATCACTTCTGTGGAGGTGTCAACGAAGAGGATTGCTTGGAAGTTATTGATAAAATGTACACTAAAGGTGTGAGCTCGGTGTTAGACTACTCGGTGGAAGGGAAAGAGGAAGAGGATCAGTTTGATGATGCGACACTTAAGCTTCTTAAAATTGTTGGTTTTTCGGACGAAAAAGAAGCGATGCCGATTGTTGTTTTTAAACCTACCGGTCTTGGGCGTTTCTATTTATATCAGAAAAAAGGTGAAGGCAAGCCGTTTACCGAAGAGGAGCAAATGGAATGGGGACGTATAGTGTCTAGATTTGATGCGATTTGTAAGTTGGCAAGCGAAAAAGATGTAGAGGTTTTAATTGATGGCGAAGAAAGCTGGATGCAAGGCGCTGCTGATGAATTAGTAGAGCAAATGATGTCTATTTATAATAAAGAAAAACCAGTTATATATAATACGCTGCAAACCTACAGATGGGATCGTTTGGACTATTTAAAAGGATTGCATCAACGTGCTAAAAAAGATGGTTTTACGTTAGGATTTAAAATTGTTCGTGGTGCTTATATGGAAAAAGAGCGCGATCGTGCGCACGATTTGAATTACGAATCTCCAATCTGTAAAGACAAATATACCACAGATGTTAATTTTAACGACTGTTTAAAATACATAATGAACAACCTAAACGATATCTCGATATTTATAGGGACTCATAATGAAGAGAGCTCCTACTTGGGGATGCAAATTATGGAGGATCTCAATATCGATAAAAATGATAACCGTGTTTGGTTTGGTCAATTATATGGAATGAGTGATCATATTACTTTTAATATGGCGGAATTAGGTTATAATGTTGCAAAATATGTTCCTTTTGGACCGGTTAAAGACGTGATGCCTTATTTAATAAGACGTGCAGAAGAAAATACTTCGGTTGCTGGGCAAACTAGTAGAGAGCTATCTTTACTTAAGAAAGAGAGAAAAAGAAGAAAAACAGATTAATTAGTTTATCATATACAACAGATCATAAAAAAATCTCATAATTTTCATTATGAGATTTTTTTTATGCGCTATTAATTAGTTTATAAACTCTATACGCTGTACAATGGCTTGTTTCTCGCAATTATCGACAGTAAGAACAGCCTCTTTTTTATTGAGCTCTCCTTCTATGTAATATTCTCCACAAGGTTCTTTTCGGGTGTTACTTTTAGAAAAAATAACATCTCCTTTGTGTAATATATAATTGATTTGAATGGTATCTATATCATTCTGTTTTACAAAGGCTCTAGCTTCTTCAGAAATAACTAAGGTTTTCGTTGTAATATTTTTTAAAACTCGAGATTCTGGCCCGTAGCTACAAGACGCTTTTTTTCCGTTTAAAAAAAAAGCTAAGAGCACTAGCCCTAAAGAGAATCCTCCTATATAATAGGCTATTCTTCGAAGTAACGACATATTTATGAATTAAATGTTAAGTAAAAAAAGAATTTATTTTTACTGCAAATTTAGAATATTAAAAGGTTAATATCACTATGTTTTAGATCAAACCATTCACCAACCGAACGATTTGTTAAAATACCGTGGTAAAAGTACAATCCGTTTTTTAAACCTCTGTCCATTCTTATAGAATGTTCTAATCCGCCGTCATCGGCAATCTTTAATAAATATGGAGTAAATATATTGCTAATAGATGCAGAGGCTGTTCGCGCATAGCGAGACGGAATATTCGGAACACAATAATGTACGATACCGTGTTTTTTAAACGTGGGGTTGGTGTGGGTAGTGATTTCGCTAGTTTCAAAACAACCGCCCATATCAATACTAACATCAATAATTACGGACCCAGTTTTCATTTGTTCTACCATAGCATCGGTTACAATAATGGGCGCGCGATCTTTACCTCTAACAGCACCAATAGCAACATCACAGCGCTTTAAGGCTTTGTTTAAGTATTTTGGTTGAATTGTAGAGGTGTAAATAGTACGTCCTAAATTAGCTTGAAGACAGCGTAACTTTGTTATGGAATTATCAAACACTTTAACGTTAGCACCCAAGCCAATGGCACTACGTGCGGCAAATTCTCCAACTGTTCCAGCGCCAATAATAACAACTTCTATGGGTGGAACTCCGCTAATATTACCAAAAAGAAGACCGTTTCCTTCGCTAGCGTTACTTAAAAGTTCTGAGGCAATTAAAACTGAAGCTGTTCCAGCAATTTCACTTAACGAACGTACCGCTGGGTAAGCGCCGTCTTCATCGCGAATAAACTCGAAAGCCAAGGCTGTAATTCGTTTACTAGCTAAAGTTTCGAAATATTTTTTTGATTGTGTTTTTAATTGTAGAGCAGATATTAAAATGGTTTGCGGATTAATGTGTTTCATTTCTTCCAAGGTAGGAGGAACCACTTTTAAAATCATTGGGCAACCGTATATTTTTGCGGTATCGTTGCTTATTTCTGCGCCGGCTTCACTATAATCTTTATCACTAAATTTGGAACCTTGGCCTGCGCCAGATTCTATTAAAACCCGATGTCCGTTATTAACTATGGCAGAAACGGCGTCTGGGGTTAGGCACACTCTTTTCTCTTGAAAAGCGGTTTCTTTTGGGATGCCTATAAAGAGGTTGCTTTTCTTTTTAAAAATCTCTAATGTTTCTTCTTGTGGAAGTAATTGTGACTTTGAAAAAGGAGACAGTAGTGATGACATATTTAAGTGCTATAATTTATAGTAAATGAAATTACGAATAAATTCTGAATGATAATATTTAGAATTAAAAATACTGTTTAATTTTTTCTATAAAACCTGTTGGTTTTATTCTAAATTCATCTTCAAGCTCTTGAGTGGTTTTATTAACCATGTTAATACGGTTAAACAATTTAGCGCGTATTAAATAAATAGAAGGAATAACAAAAGCCATTAATGGTATAAAATACTTCAGTTCAAAACTATCTATATATGACGCATCACCATAAATTACATTAATCAATTGAAAAATATACATGGTCATTGGTATAAGTAATGCATGATACCACCAATGTCTACAGGTGAAAAACCATATAATAAGAAGGTAGAGAGGGATTGCTTTCCCTGTCATCGTCCAAAATGCGGCATTGGCACTCTCATAAAAAACACTATGGTAAGTAAATAAAAAAGTGTTCCATGTTGGTTGATCAGGAACACTTTCATATAGATAAAAGAAATAAGGGGAGATTGCTATTGAAATCGCAACTAAGCTCCCTAATATTAAGCTTTTTCTATCCGTGTGTTGGAACTTTGATTTTTCTCTTTTCAATTTGCGTTTGTCCTTGATCGTTTAAATCAATAATATTAGTTGCTTGAGCTGTAAATAATGCTCCTCCAAAAATTGCTACTGCTATTAAATATTTTTTAGTTTTCATAATGGTTTAGGGTTTTAAATAGATTAATTATACTGCTAAACTACTTAAAAGACCTGTGTGAAAATGAGCTAAATGTTAAATAAATGTTAAAAACAGCGTTTTTTCGATAAGTGGTTACGGCAAAAACCGTAATCATTCAAAAATAGCCCTTTTTTTTAAATAAAATATTAATTATCACCATAGATATGTGTTATTTTAAGGTTTCTTTTATCGTTATCTAATCGATTTATAGTGATTTCGTAATAATTATCATCAATTAATGGTTTCAATAAACTTGGCCATTCTACAAATATCCAATGCGAAGTATTTAAATACTCTTCTATCCCGAAATTATAAAGCTCTTCTTCTTCTTCAAGGCGATATAAATCAAAATGATAAATTGAAGTGTTTTCTGCTTCATATTCATTAACTAAAGAATAGGTTGGGCTACTTACAGTTTCCTTACAGCCCAAAGTTTTCACTAATTCTTTAATAAGTGTTGTTTTCCCTGCGCCAAGATCGCCATTAAAT
>JAGPVI010000369.1 GCA_018067115.1 Bizionia sp.
CTGCAGCGTTTTCATAGCCCTTCTCAGCATCGTAATTCTTTACTAATAGTTCGTTTAATTTATTCGAAATTTCTTCTGTATATTTCATAATAGTTGGTGATTTAAATTTGCAATACTATTTAAAATGATGCGTATTGTTTAACATCGTTGACTCTAATATAGTATGAATCGCATCGTTTGTCAAGTCATTTAACACTGTTTATGAGGACTTTAAGAAGATTTAACAAAAAAAAAGCTGCAAACATTGTGTTTGCAGCTTTATATAAAATTTCAGTTTTTTTATTTAGAATGAAATATCAATAACACCAGAAGTTAAACTTACATCTCCACCTCCTGCAGATTCTACCGGACCAGAGAATGTACCTTCCATATCGGTCGTGTTATGTAAAGTGATTTCCGTCGTGAAAATTCCTGCTGCATTATTTGCTGGGAAATAATCTGAGCTAATTAAATGAATTGTAAAGTTAGAGATAACATTAGCTCCTGTTTGTCCTTGTTCAACATCAAAAGAGATCCAATCGCCAGATCCTGCATCTTCAGCTCTTACCGACACCGTAATCCCAGTTACTTCTACTGTTAAATTCTCGTCGAACGTTTTAGGCAATGTACCTACTGTTACGGTTATAGAACCAGTTGCCGTTGTTGGTACTGCCGTACAGTCTAAAGCATCTATTTCTGCTTGGATTTCTCCTGTAGGATCACCGCAAGCATTCTTTTTAGTAATTAAAGCTTGTTTGTGATTATTACAAAGCGCCGTATAACCGGCTGCTGAAGGATCTGAAACCGCTAAATTTTGACCAGTAACTTGCGCTGAAGCTGTTGCTGCCTGACAAGTAACGCCCGGCGTAGTAGGATCTACAGTGACCGCTCCAAATAACGGCACTTTATGAAAAAAACCTTCATTAAAGTTTACCGATGTCATACCTGAACTATTATACGCATTAAAAAAGAACTCACCAGAAACATACGCTTCTTCCAAATTCACTTCTTTTATATCAATGATACCATTTGCTGGATACGGTTGCACCTCTGTGTCTGGAGTATTTTCTGTAGACCATAACATTCCGTTTATATCCAATAAGGTTGCTAAAGCATTAGTAGTTTCTACATCGTAGACACCTGGAGCTGCACTATTAACAACAAGTGTAACTGTTTCGTAATTATCAGACCCGGTAATAGTTAACTGGCCATTATCTAAGATATTAGCTTTATAAGTTACAGCTTCAAACAAATTACCATCTTTTTTAGCTTCAAACGATGGTGTTTTAAACTCTAGATCATCTCCACAACTTAATAAAGTGATCATTGATAGAACTAAAACAACTAATTTTTTCATAATACTTTTATTTTATTCGTCTCAAAAATAGAATAAAAAACATTAAACCAATAGTTTTACTATAAAAAGTTAAAATATAAATATTTATGGTATCTTTGCACACTTATTAATAATAGAGGTCGCGAACCTCACAAATTAATTTTTTATGTCAGTAAAAATTAGATTACAAAGACACGGAAAGAAAGGGAAACCTTATTTCTGGATCGTAGCAGCGGATTCACGCGCTAAAAGAGATGGTAAATTCCTAGAAAAATTAGGTTTTTATAATCCAACTACTAACCCAGCAACTATCGATTTAAATGTTGATAGCGCAGTAAAGTGGTTACAAAATGGTGCTCAACCAACAGACACAGCAAAAGCTATATTGTCTTACAAAGGAGCTTTATTAAAAAATCACCTAGCAGGTGGTGTACGTAAAGGTGCTTTAACTGAAGAGCAAGCAGAATCTAAATTCAACGCTTGGTTAGAAGAAAAAGGTGGTAAAGTTGAAGCTAAGAAAGAAGGTTTAGCAGGTGCTAAAAATGATGCTAAAGCAAAAGCTTTTGAAGCAGAGAAGGCAGCTAACGAAGCTAGAATTGCAGCAGCAACTCCAGCAGTCGAAGAAGCTCCTGAAGCAGCAGAATCTACTGAAGCAACAAACGAAGAAGAATAGAAATTTAATTTTTATACTTTTAAAACTCCGATAGTCACCTATCGGAGTTTTTTTTTGCTAAATACTTTTGTATATCCCTTTAAAAGAGAGATTTTTGCATTGTATTTAGTAAGCTAATAACACGACGATAATGAATAAAAAAGATTGCTTTTTCTTAGGGAAAATTGTAAAAAAGTACAGTTTTAAAGGCGAATTACTTGCCAAGTTAGATACAGATGAACCAGAGCTTTACGAAAATCTAGACTCACTATTTATAGATTTAAGAGGAAATTTAGTGCCGTTTTTTATTGAAAGCTCACAGTTGCACAAATCGGAATTATTGCGTATAAAATTTGAAGACGTTGATACTGAGGCAGATGCCGACAGTTTAATGAAAAGCGAATTGTATTTACCATTAGACTTTTTACCAGAACTAGAAGACGACAAGTTTTACTTCCACGAAATTATTGGTTTTACTGTAGAAGATTCCAGTTTTGGAACCGTTGGTGTAATTACGGGTGTTAACGACAGTACGGCGCAAGCTCTTTTTGAGATCGACCGCGATGGCATACAAATTCTTATCCCAATGAATGACGAATTTATTGAGAAAGTAGATAAACCTAATAAAACTATATTCGTTAATACTCCAGAAGGCTTAATCGATTTGTATTTAGAGGAATAAATCTAAACATATTAAGACAAGATAACTCTATAGAATTATGAGCAAACCATTTCAGTTTAAAGAGTTCACCGTTAACCAAGACCAATGTGCCATGAAAATTGGCACAGACGGTGTGCTTTTGGGTGCTTGGGCAACACTTAACCACCACCCGTTTTCTATTTTAGATATTGGGGCAGGCACAGGTGTGGTAGCGCTTATGTTAGCGCAACGTAGTGGAGCAGAAGTTATCGATGCTTTAGAAATAGACGAACAAGCGTACGAACAGTGTGTAGATAATTTTGAGTTCTCCCCTTGGGGCGATCGCTTATTTTGTTACCACGCGGCATTACAAGAATTTGCCGAAGAAATAGATGATACTTATGATTTAATTGTCTCTAATCCTCCATTCTATACCGAAGATTATAAATCGAATAATGCGCAACGCGATTTGGCGCGATTTAGTGATGCTATGCCGTTTCACCACCTTACCCAAAGCGTTAACAAACTATTATCCGAAACAGGAAAATTTGTAGTCATTATACCGTTTAAAAACGAAGATGAATGTATTGCGCTCGCTTCAGCAGAAAACCTTTTCCCTAACCACATTTTACGTGTTAGAGGCACTAATACTTCAGAATTAATCCGCAGTCTAATTGCTTTTTCATTCGAAAAAACAGTTGTTAATTATGAAGAGCTCACTATTGAAACTTCAAGACACAATTACACAGCAGATTATAAAAAGCTTACAAAATATTTTTATCTTAAAATGTAGATTAAAATTGTAAACAGTAAAGCATTTCGTTACTTTTGTTATTCAACTAAAACAAAACTATGAAGCCAGATTTATTTGAAGCTCCAGATTATTATAACCTAGATGAGCTCCTTACAGACGAACATAAATTAGTACGCGATGCTGCTAGAGAATGGGTAAAACGCGATGTTTCTCCTATTATAGAAGATTATGCGCAACGCGCAGAGTTCCCAAAGCAAATTATTAAAGGTTTAGCAGATATTGGTGCTTTTGGACCTTATATTCCAGAAGAATATGGTGGTGCAGGATTAGATCAAATTTCTTACGGTTTAATTATGCAAGAAATTGAACGTGGTGATTCTGGTGTGCGTAGTACAGCTTCTGTACAATCGTCTTTAGTAATGTACCCAATCTACAAATACGGAAACGAAGAACAGCGTAAAAAATACTTACCAAAATTAGCAAGTGGAGAATGGATGGGGAGTTTTGGTTTAACCGAACCAGACCACGGAAGTAACCCTGCAGGAATGACAACTAATTTTAAAGATATGGGCGATCATTATCTTTTAAACGGTGCAAAAATGTGGATTTCTAACGCTCCTTTTTGTGACGTTGCTGTTGTTTGGGCTAAAAATGAGGAAGGGCGCATACACGGTTTAGTCGTGGAACGCGGAATGGAAGGCTTCACTACTCCAGAAACACATAACAAATGGTCACTTCGTGCAAGTGCTACAGGCGAACTTATTTTTGATAATGTAAAAGTACCTAAAGAAAACTTATTACCTAACAAATCTGGATTAGGCGCGCCACTTGGCTGTTTAGATTCAGCACGTTTTGGAATTGCTTGGGGTGCTATTGGGGCAGCAATGGATTGCTACGATACCGCATTACGTTATAGTAAAGAGCGTATGCAATTTGGAAAACCTATTGGTCAATTTCAATTACAGCAGAAGAAATTAGCAGAAATGATTACTGAAATCACAAAAGCACAATTATTAGCTTGGAAATTAGGAGTGATGCGTAACAATGGGACTGCAACCTCAGCGCAAATTTCTATGGCAAAACGTAATAATGTCGATATGGCAATTACTATCG
>JAGPVI010000371.1 GCA_018067115.1 Bizionia sp.
AACAAGAGTCTAACAAGCGAATGGTTATTGTCGCTCCCACCGGCGTAGCAGCCATAAATGCTAAGGGAGTGACTATTCATTCTTTTTTTCAATTGCCTTTTGGGCCAATTTTACCTGATGCAGATTTAACGGGAGGTTCATCATTTAACAGAAAATTTAGTAAAACTAAAATCAACATTATTAGGTCTCTAGATTTATTAGTGATTGATGAAATTAGTATGGTGAGAGCCGATTTATTGGATGGTATTGACAAAACATTAAGACGGTTTAAAAATAAAAACTTGGTGTTTGGCGGTGTTCAATTATTAATGATTGGCGATTTGCAACAACTGTCTCCTGTCGTGAAAGATAATGACTGGAGATTATTACAACCTTTTTATAAAAATGCGTTTTTTTTTAGTAGTCGGTCTTTTTATGAGTGCAAGCCTATTACTGTAGAATTAAAACACATCTACCGACAGGAAAACCCATTGTTTATTAATATTCTGAATGAGATTAGAAACAATAAGCTAAGTCAAGAATTGGCTAATGAATTAAATAAACGTTATAACCCTGAGTTTAAAGCTAAACCTGAGGAAGGCTATATTTCATTAACGACCCATAATAGTAAGGCAGATGCGACTAACCAAACTGAATTAAAAGAATTAAAAAGTAAAGCGTTTACATACGAGGCTATTGTTACGGGTAACTTTCCAGAGCATGCTTATCCTAACGCACTGGATTTAAAACTTAAGGTTGGTGCTCAAGTTATGTTTGTTAAAAATGACAGCACTGTCGAGAAGCGTTTTTTTAACGGTAAAATTGGTCAAGTGGTTGCTTTAAGTAAGAGTAAAGTTACGGTACGCTGCCCAGGGGATACTGAGGATATTATAACTGGTATAGAAACCTGGGAAAATATTAAATACAACCTAGATGCTGAAACTAAAGCTATTTCTGAGGATAAAATAGGTAGTTTTTCTCAAATCCCGTTGCGTTTAGCTTGGTCTATTACTATTCATAAAAGTCAGGGATTAACATTTGAAAAAGCTATTATTGATGCAGAAGACGCTTTTGCCCACGGACAAACATATGTAGCACTTAGTAGATGTAAATCGTTAGAAGGTTTAGTTTTAAGAAGTAAAATTGAATCGAAACAGATTATTAGTGATCATAATGTGATTTCTTTTAATAAAAGTACAGAAGAAAACGCACCCGATGGTATAGTCCTTCAGCTATCGAAATCGCAATACCAATTAGATTTAATTTTCGAAATTTTTGATTTTTACGATTTTCTACTGCCTATTAATAGGTTGTTAGATATTTTTTACAAAAATAGAACCCGCATTGAAGGTGCTATAGAACCTGCTTTAATAACTATAAAAGACAATTGCGCTCAATTAATTAAAGTGAGCGCTTCTTTTAGAGGTCAATTACGTACGCTTAATAAAGAAGATATAACACCAGAAAATAATAAGGACATTCAAGATAGGTTTGGTAAAGCTATTCGCTATTTTAAAGAACAAACGGCTTCGCTTATTATCACCCCTTTAAAAACAGTTGCGTTTACTACCGATAATAAAACATTGGAACAAGATCTTAATAAAAATTTAGATGTCTTAGAGGAGTTATTGGCGATTAAGTCTTTTTATTTTAAAGAATTTAAAGATGATTTTGGTACCGAACAGTTTTTAAAATTGCGAGTTAAAGCATTGTTTCTACAAAAGAACGCTCCTAAAAAAGAACGTAAAACTGTTATTGACGGTACTGTAAATGTTGAATTATTTGAAGAACTCCGTTTACTTAGAAATCAGATTGCTAAAAGAAATGAATTAATACATTTTCAGGTGTTTTCGCAAAAGTCATTATATGCAATGTGCGAGACATTACCGACAACTTTAAACGAACTTTTGGACGTTGAGGGTATGGGGAAAACGCGTGTTGATAAATATGGCGAAGCCATTATTAATGTTATTAAAACATTTTGCGAGGATAATAATATTGAAACAAATGAAGACACTTCAATATTCGAAGACAAATCAGTGAAATTAAAAAAGGGAGAAACAAAAACTGTTTCGTTAGAATTATTTCTAGCAGGAAAATCGATGGATCAAATTTCATTAGAGCGCGAGCTAAACGTAAATACTGTGTTTGGCCATTTAGCAAGTTTTATAGAATCTGGGGAGGTTTCGGTTTCCGATTTAATGTCTTCTTCACATTATAAAGAATTGCATAAACTTATTCCAACAAAAAAGTTCGAAAATTTATCTGATTTAAAACATCAGTTAAAGGATAAATTCACTTATGGTGAATTGCGCTTAGTTTTAGACGAAATACAAAAGAAATAAAAGGGTATAAAAAAAGCTTCAAAATTATTTTTGAAGCTTTTAAATTATTGTGAAAGAAGATATTTATCCTTTGATAACACCTCTAGAAATTACAATTTTTTGAATTTCAGATGTCCCTTCGTAAATCTGAGTTATTTTTGCATCACGCATTAAACGCTCTACGTGGTAATCTTTTACAAAACCATTTCCACCATGTATTTGCACTGCTTCAACGGTTTGTTCCATAGCCACTTTACTTGCATACAATTTAGCCATTGCGCTAGACATGTCGTAGTTATTACCTTGATCTTTATCCCAAGCAGCTTTCATTACTAACATTCTTGCAGCCTCAATTTCTGTATACATATCTGCTAATTTAAAAGCGATAGCTTGGTGGTTGCAAATTTCTGTTCCAAAAGCTTTACGCTCTTTAGAGTATTTTAATGCTAATTCGTAAGCTCCGGCAGCGATCCCTAAGGCTTGTGCAGCGATACCTATTCGTCCACCAGATAATGTTTTCATAGCGAATTTAAAGCCAAAACCATCAACGCCAATTCTATTTTCTCTAGGAACTTTTACATCGTTAAATTGTAGCGTATGCGTATCACTTCCTCTAATCCCTAATTTATCTTCTTTTGGGCCAATATGGAAACCTTCCATTCCTTTTTCAACAATGAAGGCATTAATTCCGTGGTGTCCTTTTTCTCTATCTGTTTGTGCTATTACTAAATAAACATCGGCTCTACCACCGCTTGTAATCCAGTTTTTAGTTCCGTTTAAAACGTAGTGATCACCATTATCTATTGCAGTTGTTTGTTGCGAAGTGGCATCACTTCCAGCTTCAGGTTCACTTAAACAAAACGCACCTAGAAATTCTCCAGTTGCTAATTTTGTTAAATATTTATCTTTTTGCTCTTCGTTAGCATATGTTTCTAAACCGTAACATACTAATGAGTTATTTACCGAAACAATTACAGAAGCAGAGGCGTCAATTTTAGAAAGTTCCTCCATAATAAGTACATACGAAATAGCGTCCATTCCACTTCCTCCGTACTTTGGGTCTACCATAACTCCTAAAAAACCAAGGTCTCCCATTTTCTTTACCAATTCATTTGGAAACTCTTGTTTATTGTCTCTTTCTATAACTCCTGGAAGTAATTCATTTTGAGCAAAATCGCGTGCAGCGTCACGAATCATTATATGTTCTTCTGTAAGACTAAAATTCATATTTATTTTATTATTAATGTGATAAATAAAGACTGCAAATATAGCGTATAATTATTTTTTATTCAACAGATATTGCTAATTTTACGGAATATGGTAAAAGAGAAGTATAGCGTTATTGGTGTGATGTCTGGGACCTCGTTAGACGGTATAGATTTAGTACACATTACCTTTATTAAAG
>JAGPVI010000373.1 GCA_018067115.1 Bizionia sp.
AAATGAACAGTATGATGACTTAATAGAAGAAGTTAATGAAACGATAGAAAGATACATAAAAATTAGCCGTGATGCGACTGAAGATTATGTTGATGAGATGAAAGACGGAAACCCGAAAAAAGCACAAGAAGAATTAGATAAAGGAATGAAAAAAATGGAGAAAGTTGCCGACGATAAATAATAGCGACAATTCCAGTTATAATAAAAAAGACCATACTATTAATTATGGTCTTTTTTTGTGGGCTATATCGCAAATTATGTAAAATTAAGGCATAAAAAAAGCCTTTATCAAAAAGATAAAGGCTTTAGTACTCGGGACGGGACTTGACAGCGTCTATTTTGTTCTACTATTTTCAATACACAATCACACCAAAACCCCAATAAACACACGTAAAAGCCCAATATACAAGCATTAACAAAAATATAACGAGATTTAACGAAATCTAAATTAATCGAAATTTTACGTACAAATGACGTACAAATTGTACGTAAATGATTAAATTTGTCATTATCAGATATTAAATACAAAGATTATGGCAGTAGTATATTTTGTTTATCGTTCAACTAAAGAAAAGGCAGCTTTAAAAGTTAGACTTCAATTAAGTGACAAAAAATCACAATTTGAAGCAAGCACACAAATTCACACTTCAAAAACCTACTGGAATACAGATCGTAAAAAACAGCGCAATTTAACCGCTGAAATAAAAAACGAAAACAAAGAGATTAGCCCAAAGTTAGACGCGCTTCAAAATTATATTTTAAAGAGGTATGAAAACGAATTGCCACAGCCTACACAAAAAGAATGGTTAAAAAATATTGTTGCTGAATACTACACACCATTAAAGGAAAATATTAAAAGAAGCGATTTAGTAATTGACTGCATAAAGTACATTATTGAAACGGCAAATATTAGAGAAAACAATCAAAAAAAACTAGGCTTATCCAAAAGCCGTATAAACTCATATAAGAATTTAAGCAAAATAATAGAACGGTACCAAACGAAAACCAATCCTTTGAGAGTAAAGGACGTTAATATAAAACTAGGTAAGCATTTTTTAAGCTGGCTTATAAATACCGAAAACTATTCTGAAAGCTATGCGCGTAAAAAAGTGGACGACCTAAAAGCCGTTTGTAATGACGCTAAAATTGACGGTATGGAAACAAGCATACAACTATCAAAAATTAAAGGCGGCAAAGTAGAAAACGAAAACATAATATATTTAACGCCCGCAGAACTCGAGAAAATAAAAAACACAACCTTACATAGCGAAGCACTAATAAACGCCCGCAAATGGCTTCTTTTTGGATGCTGCATAGGACAGCGCGGCAATGACTTACTAAAGATTAACGATAGTAATTTTGTAACTCGTAACGGTTTAGAAGTTATAGAATTGAAACAGCAAAAGACTGGAAAAAACGTAACCATACCAATATTACACGAAACAAAAGAACTGTTAAAAGACGGCTTACCAAAACCAATCACGATACAAAGGTTTAACGACTACATTAAAATAGTATGTGAATTAAGCGGCATAACGGAACCAACGAAAGGCAGTAAAATTATGATGCTGGACAAAGACGGCAAAGAAGTACAAAAGGACAAAAACGGAAAAAGCTTAGTAAAAGGAATTAAAAGAACTGTAAAAGGCATTTATCCTAAATATGAATTAATATCTAGTCACGTTTGCCGTAGGTCGTTTGCTTCTAATCAATACGGAATTTTACCAACTACATTAATAATGCAAGTGACAGCCCACAGCACAGAAAAAATGCTATTAAATTACATAGGTAAAACCTCCTTAGATTATGCACAACAAATAGCAGACTTCTATACACTACAAGCACAAAAACAGAAAAAAGAACCTCAACTAACAGTAATTAAAAACGCAGCAAATCAATAAGGCAATGACAGACGAAAACAGGACCACATACGACAATTATATAAAGCTTATTGATAGGGCAGGATTTTTAAAACATAAAGTTTACGATCACATAATTACAGAATTGAGCGATTTAGATTTTTTAGAAATTCAACTAGGCAAATATAAAGCACCATATATAAAAGCAATTAATGACAATTTGCCACATTTTGAAAGCATAGTAAATACAGATATTGAAGTTAATAACTATGATAAAATTGAAGTCGATGCTATTCTTACCCAAAAGCAAAAAGCTGAAAATTTGGTTAATTCAATCTTAGAATTTTCTAAGGACAATGCGAACATATTTCAGAAAACAAATGAAGAGTTTGAAAGTTATTTTAAAAGCCTATACGATAAAACAAATAATGACTATAAAGGTAAAAATAGAGAGTTTCTACAAAAGAAAGCCGATGAAATAACCAAAGCGTTACATGATGCAAAACACAATTATACAATTAGCGAGTTTGCAGAAAATTATATTTTCGATTTAGAATATTTAAGAACTGAAATTGAAACCGAAATAAAAAATAGTTTCGTGGTTAAAAAAGTGGCAAATACGAAAAGTAGCTCCAATATAAAACACCCGGAAGACAACCCTAACAACTTTAGCAAAAACGGTTATAATCTGTTTATTTACTTATATGAAAATTACTATTTAGACCAAAGCGCAACAAAAATAAAGCTCATTAATATTTGGCACTATTTTAAAAATGAACTTAACGACAAAACAGACTATCAATTAAGGTTGACAAAAGATGAATATTTAATATTTATTAATGATAATTATAAAGTAAAAGTTAAAAACGTAGACAAAACACAAGCTTACGAAAACAAACATTTACCAATACTTAAAGGTCATTTTGAAGCATTTAAAACATTAAATAATTGAAATAAATGTAAAAAAACTAAAAAAACACATAAAACACATTTTTCAACTCTTTTTTGACAGTATGAACTAAATTGAAATTGCGGCATAATTTAAAACACATACAATTATGCAAACATTTCAAATTCAAATTCCTGAAAGCCTATCTTTAAAATTAGATAGCTTATTAGATGAGGTTAAAAACCTTAAAGAAAACTTACAACAACCAGCAGTAACAAAATACCTTACCAGGCATCAAGTTGCTGAAATGCTACATTGTGATATTTCTACTGTTCACAATATGACAGTCAAAGGTATATTACAAAAATACCAAATAAGCGGTCGCGTACTCTACAAGCTCGATGAAGTAGAACAAAGTATTGTAAAACTTCATAAATAAATGGCTATGGATACAAAAAACACCCACAGCCATAATATCTTAAATAACGATGCAGATGTTAAAGGTAATGAATTTATAGCGATCAACCCTAGAACTGGTAAACCGTTTTTTGACTGCGCTCTATTTAGTGACTTCTTAGAGCTTAATAATTTTTATAGGTACGAAGGGCTCACTATAAAGTTATATGAGAATATAGCCACACCACACAAAGAGCAGGACGTTTACAACTTTGGATTAGACTACATTAAAAGTCTTAACAATCCAGCATTCAGGAATACATACATTAAAGAAGCTGGAAAGCTAATAAATAGCAAAACGTTTTTAGGCGGTTTACAGCCTTTAGAACTAAAACCATATAGAGATAGTATACATGAAGTGGCTTTTTTTCTTAAAAATCTATTTGTTGTAATTACTAAGGATGGGTTTAAGACATACACTTACGACCAACTAAGTAAAATTATAGGCAATAGGTTTATTTTCAACTCAAGGATCTTAAAAAGAAATTTTGACCCTAAAAATATTGACCATAAACAATCCCAGTATTACCAAATAATAGAGCTGGCTAGTGAAAATAAAGATAGTCTTTTAAAAATTCTAACATCAATAGGTTATTTATCCCAAGATTACAAAAATGAGGGCTTAGCCAAAATGCCAATATTAACTGATATAGCTAGTATTACTACTAACGCGGCTAACGGTAGATCTTGCAAAGGACTTATATTAAAAGGGCTAGAAGAAATATCTAGTACGGTACTTATAGATGGTAAAACAGCAGATTTTTACAACCCTCACGTCTTGCAAAGCGTTACAACCGATACTAGAATTATTATTATAAGCGATTTAGCAAAAGACTTTAAAAAAGATGGTTTATTCAATTTAATTACTGATAGTATGACAATTAAGAAGTTATACCAACCTGAAACTATCACACCATTTAAGGACAGCCCAAAAGTGGTTTGTACTACAAATTACAGTAATATATTAAGTAATGAAAACAGCTGGAAAGCAAGGATACACCCAGTAATTTTAAACAACTATTTTAATATAGACTATACCCCACTAAAGCACTTTAATAATTTGCTTTTCACTAACTGGGATAACGATCAATGGAACTTATTTTATGCCACCATATTTGAAGCCGCTCGTTTATTTCTATTGCACGGTTTAGCTGATTACGAATCTGAAACACTTAAAAAAACACTTATAGAGAAATCAACCTCAAAACGCTTTTTAGAGCTTATGGAAACGGAATATAGTATGCTTAATTCTTACTATAATCTAAAAGACATTGCGGCAAAAGTGAAAGACATTAAGGTAGATGATGTTAAGGCTAAAAGTAAAATATGTAGTGAATGGATAAATAAATATGCAATTTTCAAAGGTTACAAAGTAGATAAAAGACTACAAAACGGTGTTACAAAGCTATCTTTTGTATTAAAATAGCCGTTTTAGTAGAGTAACTATTTTTAAAAAAAACAACCATCTACTCTTGAAACCCTTATAAACATTGACTTAACATATAAAAGTAGAACAGGTAGAACATATTTTATAAAAGAGTAATAAAAAAAAAGTAATATATATATATAGTTATATGAAATCCTTCTACCTCATCTACTTATTTACAAATCCCTTATAAAAATGAACCATATACGCCCGCCATAATATTTTGCCACAATATCCGCAACACCTATAAATAATAAAATTTTAACAACGCCATAAATAAAAAGTGGCAAATAAATAAATACAAAAATGACAAAGCAATTATTAAACTATAACAAAGAAGCAGAACAAAGATTTATAAAAAGAATAGAAGCAGTTCCTGAATTATTAGAACAAGTTAAGGCAGAACTCACAGCGCAAAAGGTAGATCATAACCTGAAATTATCAGATCTAAAAAAGGGAAATTTTATAAGCATATTTGAAAACTACCATAAAAAGGAAATGAAGCAGTACGTACCAAAGGCAGACTATAGCAAATACTTGGATTTGTTAAACGTTAATACTGATGAACTGGAGAAGCTGGAAAATATTTATAAAAAATATTTAGACCTAAAAGAGAGTTTCTATTCTGTTAATAATGACTATTGGTTTTCAAAAGAAACCTTTGGGAATGACTTTGAAAGAGTAAAGCACCCTGAAGCACCAACTAAAAAAGAATATTGCATTGATGACTTTTTAAAAATTTCATTGGATAGCTATAAAATTACAGTCGATAGCGAATTGTTTAAATTGTATTTTACGAATAAACAGCAGACAAATGAGCTAAACGACGCTAAACAGCAAATACAGCTAGCTAAACGCCGCAAATCAGACAGGCGTGATGTTTTAAAAGTGGTCGGAGACATTGTTAGAGCCCTTGACAATGAATATAATATTACATGGAACTATGAAAAAATCCTAGACATCAAATAACAGAAATCATGCAGAAAAAAGAAACAATAACACTCACAGGAGCGACAGCAACAGAGCTAGAAAAGAACATTGCTAATCACATGAGATATAACTTCAAGCCGATTGACAACGTTCTGAATGCGGACGGAATGTATCAAATTAAAATGGAGCGATAGGATGACAGAATATAAGATAATTACAAAGAGCCTCGCAGAAGACTTAGACGTGGCAATAAATGAAGCTGCATCCGATGGCTGGAAGATTAAAACAAATCCAATTATCACAGACCAGGGCATTTTAATAATTATGTATAGGGTTTAAAATTAGTTAGTCATCATTTGTTTGTTAATTGAAGCGTGTACCTGTAAGTGGTATGCGCTTTTTTTACGTTGTTATATATCGTTGTCACATTGATAAAAATAGCTGAAACACAAGACTATAATTAAAATCTATCAAAATAATAAAATTGATAGTTTATCGCTATAACTTAAAATATAACATAATTTCAAATATATGCAGAATGAATGTGTTATGCGGAGCAGAACGGATTGTATGGGATTTTTAAACGTCGGGTTAGTACCTTTTTGATTGTCAGGTAGTTACACCTATAAGCGCACGACTTATCTACACGTTATAAACAATTACAGATACCTATTATCATTTGCCACTTACAAAGACACGCACCAGCACGCACCACACCCACACAGATAAGCACAGACCAACGCACACGCACCGACCAAACAAACTACTATCTAAAATATTAAACGTTGTTAGAATGGCTTATTACAGTTCGATGAGGTTTTAATCAATTAGTGGCAATAAATATATTCTTCAATAGTGATAGGTAATGTAAGAAATGCAGAAAATGAAGCCTTAAAATTAATTTACGTACAAATGACGTACAAAAAAAGGTCTTAAATAAAAAAAAGCCTTGAAAATCAAACGATTAACAAAGCTTTTAGTACTCGGGACGGGACTTGAACCCGTACGTCCTAATGGACATTGGATTTTAAGTCCAACGTGTCTACCAATTCCACCACCCGAGCGTGGAATATTTTCAAGAAAGTATCAGAGCGAAAGACGGGATTTGAACCCGCGACCCCCACCTTGGCAAGGTGATGCTCTACCCCTGAGCTACTTTCGCAGTCTTTTAATGAACGAGCAATATCGCTATTGCGAGTGCAAATTTAGTACTTTTTTACAATTACCAAAGCTTTTTCTAAAAAAATTTTAAAAAACTTTTACTTTTTATTTTTTACTAATCAACATCCTCTTAATCTCGTTTAATTTCATCAAGGCCTCTACCGGTGTAAGTGTATCAATATCAGTTAATAATATTTGTTGTTTGATATCTTCTAACAACGGATCGTCTAAATTGAAAAAACTGAGTTGCATTTCATCTTTTATCGTTTTTACTTTATTTGTGAGCTCCTCACTAGAATGCGACTTCTCTAATTTCTTTAAAATAGTATTTGCTCTATGTAAAACCTGCTGTGGCATTCCTGCTAATTTTGCCACGTGAATACCAAAACTATGCTCACTACCACCTTCAACCAGTTTTCTTAAGAAAAGCACATTATCTTTTAACTCTTTTACTGAGACATTAAAATTCTTAATTCTAGCAAACGTTTCGGTCATTTCATTAAGCTCATGATAATGCGTAGCAAATAATGTTTTTGGGCGCGCCGGGTGCTCGTGTAAGTACTCACTAATGGCCCAAGCAATAGAAATACCATCGTAAGTGCTCGTACCACGACCAATTTCGTCTAGCAGCACCAAACTACGTTCACTAATATTATTCAAAATAGAAGCGGTCTCATTCATTTCCACCATAAAGGTCGATTCTCCCATAGAAATATTATCGCTTGCACCTACTCTAGTAAATATTTTATCGACTAAACCTATTTTTGCTTCCTCTGCTGGCACGAAGCTTCCTATTTGCGCTAGCAATACAATAAGAGCTGTTTGTCTTAATATGGCCGATTTACCCGACATATTTGGCCCGGTAATCATAATAATTTGTTGTGTTTCGCGATCTAGAAACACATCGTTAGAAATATACGCTTCCCCAATTGGCAACTGCTTTTCTATTACAGGATGCCTTCCTTTTGTAATTTGTAAATCTTGGGTATCGTTTATAATAGGGTATGAGTAGTTATTATCTTTTGCTAATTGCGCAAAGCCGCATAAACAATCTAACTGCCCAATTAAATAGGCATTTTGTTGTACGGGTTTTATATATTGACTCATCCACGCGACTAAATCGGAAAACAATCTCTGCTCGATCGCTAAAATACGTTCCTCGGCGCCTAGAATTTTAGATTCGTATTCTTTTAATTCTTCAGTAATATAACGCTCAGCATTAACCAAAGTTTGCTTACGTATCCATTCTGGCGGCACTTTATCTTTATGTGTATTTCTTACTTCTATATAATACCCAAATACGTTATTGGCTGCTATTTTAAGTGATGTGATTCCGGTACGTTCACTTTCACGCTTCAGCATACCGTCTAGATACTCTTTTCCAGATGTTGATAGTGCACGAAGCTCGTCTAATTCTGCCGAAAACCCTTCAGCAATCGAGCTTCCTTTTAATACGTTTACCGGCGCTTCTTCATTTAAAGTCTCTTTAATTTTATGGCGTAACACATCGCAACCTTGTAAATTATCACCTATAATTTTTAGGGACTCATTGTCGCAAGCCGCTGCTAATGTTTTTATGGGCACAATCGCTTCTAAAGAATTTTTAAGCTGAATAACCTCTCGCGGATTTACTTTTTCTGTAGCCACTTTAGAAATTAAACGCTCAATATCTCCTATATGCTTAATATGGTTTTGAATCTTTTGGTGCTCGCTTTTATTTTTCTTTAAAAACGAAACGACTTCATGCCGTTGTTTAATTTTTGTTACATTCTTTAATGGTAAAGCTAACCAACGTTTTAACAAACGGCCACCCATTGGCGAAATCGTTTTATCAATGACATTTAAAAGGGTAACTGCATTATTATTGTTAGAATTATACAATTCTAGATTACGAATAGTAAAACGATCCATCCACACATATTCATCTTCGGCAATACGAGAAATTGCTGCAATATGCTCTAATTTACTATGTCGCGTTTCACCTAAATAATGTAGAATAGAGCCAGAGGCAATAATTCCTTCGTTTAAATCTTCTACTCCAAACCCTTTTAAAGATTTTGTGTTGAAATGTTTTAGTAAAGTTTCATTGGCGTAATCGAATTGATAAATCCAATCCTCCAAATTAAAGGTGTGAAAATCTTTCCCGAAGACCTCATTAAAGTGAAGACGCTTTTGTTTGGACACTAAAACTTCACTAGGCCCAAAATTTTGAAGCAATTTATCTATATATTCTTGATCGCCTTGAGCGGTTAAAAACTCTCCGGTTGAAATATCTAAGAAAGCAACACCAATAGCGTGCTTACCAAAGTACACAGAACATAAAAAGTTATTGGTTTTAGACTGTAAAACTTCATCATTTAAAGCCACACCGGGAGTTACCAATTCGGTCACCCCCCGTTTTACAATGTTTTTGGTTTGCTTTGGGTCTTCCAATTGGTCACAAATAGCGACACGCTCCCCTGCTTTTACTAATTTTGGTAAATAGGTATTTAGCGAATGGTGCGGAAATCCTGCCAATTCAATTTCACTTTCGCTTCCTGCGCCTCGCTTAGTAAGTATTATACCTAGAATTCCAGCCGTTTTAATAGCATCTGCCCCAAAGGTTTCATAAAAATCACCAACTCGAAATAATAATAAGGCATCAGGGTATTTTGCTTTTATAGCATTATACTGTTGCATTAAAGGTGTTACTTTTTTAGTCTTTTTTGCCAATGGAATAGTGTTTTTAAGTAAGTTTGCTAATGTAACTAAATATTGATTTTTTTTGAAGTCAATTGCTGGCAAGTTATTTATAATTATCCACAAACCAAAAGACATAAACTACTGCGAGATATTGCGTGGTAATTTAGAATTAGAAACGCATGCGAAAATTAAAAAATAGTGAATTAGACCGCTTAACGGTAACCGATTTTAAAACGGCGACTAAAACACCACTTATAATTATATTAGACAATATACGTAGCCTTAATAATATTGGATCTGTATTTAGAACTAGCGATGCTTTTTTAATTGAAAAAGTCTACCTCTGTGGTATTACAGCAACCCCGCCGCATAAAGACATCCATAAAACAGCTTTAGGAAGCACCGATACTGTTGCATGGGAACATGTAAAAGACACTTTGGAATTAGTAGAAAAACTAAAAAAAGAAAATATAACAATCTGTAGTATTGAGCAAGCCGAACACGCGACAATGCTAGATGCCTTTTCACCGGAAGCAAATAAAAAATACGCTTTAGTTTTTGGTAACGAGGTAAAAGGTGTGGCGCAAAACGTAGTAAATGCCAGCGATTATATTATCGAAATTCCCCAATTTGGCACAAAACACTCTTTAAACATCTCTGTTAGTTGTGGTGTTGTGGTTTGGGATGTATTTAGTAAACTGAGAGCGCTATAATTACTAACTTTCACAAATCGCATCCAATATATACAAATAATCTTCGCGGTTCTTTATAAAATCACGATCTGAAATATCAATAATTTTCACGTTTAATTCCGTTTGGTTTTTTAAGAATTCTAAATAGCCAGCGTTTATTTTTTCTAAATAATCGTCCTTAATATTCTGCTCGTAATTTCGACCACGTTTTTTTATGTTCTCTTTCAAGCGTTCTGTATTTTGGTACAAATAAACATACAGCTCTGGCTTCGCAATATCCTTATACATTAAGTAGAAGAGTTTTCGGTATAATTTAAACTCTTCTTCAGGCAGCGTGATTTTAGAAAAAATAAGTGATTTATAAATATCGTAATCGCTAACAATAAAATCTTTAAACAAATCGAGTTGCGAAAGATCGTCGGAAATTTGCTGATAACGATCGGCAAGAAAAGACATTTCTAAAGTAAAAGCATAACGTTGCGCATCTTGATAGAATTTTGGTAAAAACGGATTGTCGGCAAAACGCTCTAAAATAATTTTTGCATTATAATCGTTAGCAATCATTGTGGTTAAACTCGTTTTCCCGGCACCAATATTACCTTCAATCGCGATGTAATTGTAATTAGAAAACTGATGTTTTTTACTGGGGTTTTTCAACCAAATATTAATCGCCTCCAATTTGCTGTCGTCTGGACATTCATCCAATAATGCCGACACCTCTTTATCAAGTACAGGATGCATTATTCCCGAGGCGATTGTTGCCAAAGGTTCTAATACGAAACGTCTGTTTTGCAATTCTGGATGCGGCACTTTTAGCGTACTTGTATCTATGACACTGTCTTCAATAAATAAGATATCTAAATCAATAACTCGCGATTCATACCCTATTTTTTTAGATCTAGTACGGCCTATTTTTATTTCAATTTGCAATAATTCCTGAAGAATTTTATTCGGTTTTAAAGCAGTTTCCACTAGTAAACACGCATTATAAAACACATCACCCTCAAAACCCAATGCAGGTGTTTCGAATACTTTAGATATGGATTTTACAACGCCAATTCTTTTGTATATAGCATCGATGGCGTTTTGCAAATGTTTTAATTTGTCGCCTTTATTACTACCTATAGATAGATAAACTTTTTTTTGTGGTTGAAGCATAAGTATTGGCAAAAATAGTTAAAAGTAAATCGTTTCGTTTTAATTTTTCGTCTCTATTTATTCACAACTTTAATTTTGAAACATACGAGATAGACTTACCCCTCAATACCATTCAATTTAAATTCTCTAACACACTAAAAATTCTACAATTATACCTTTAAGTTGTACATTCGTGCTCTTATTTAGTAAAATGACCTTAAAAGACACCTTTGCCGCACAGCGTATCTATTTATTTTTAGGCGCAATATTTATCACTTCTCTAGTAGTTTCTAATTTAATTTTTCAGAAGTTTTTCTATTGGTATCCGCTTAATATTGAGATTTTTGGATTTAATTTATTCGAAATATCGGTAGGCGTACTCCCTTACCCTATTACATTTTTAATCACCGATTTGGTAAGTGAAATTTATGGTAAAAAACGTGCCAATCACATTGTGATTGCTGGTATTTTCTCCTCTTTATTTTCTTTACTTATTATTTATATAGCCGACAGCGTCCCTGCTATTATTGACTCTCCGGTTAACGATGCAATATTTAGTAAGGTTTTTGGCAACTCGGTTATTGCTGTTTTTGCAAGTATGACGGCTTATTTATTGGCTCAATTTATAGACATACAAATGTTTCATTTTTGGAAGCGACTTACCAAAGGGAGACACTTATGGTTGCGAAATAATTTTTCAACTTGGTTTTCGCAGTTTATCGACACCTTTGCCGTAATCTTTTTTTTGTGTCTTTTCGATATTTTACAATGGAGTAGTTTTAAAGGTTTATTACTTAGTGGCTTTTTATTTAAAGTTTTCATAGCTGCCTTAGACACGCCTTTTTTATACCTTGGCGTTTATCTGTTTAGAAAGCGTTTCAATTTAAAAATAAACGAAGAGTTAGCTCTATTATAAATTTATCTTAAAATAAGGACTTCTCAGGTCTTTATATTTCATTTTTGCGTATATTTTCAACATAACAACCATAATCTATCAATGAAAAAAATATTAAAAATAACAGGAATTACCTTACTTATAATAGTCTTGATTTTAGTGGCGGCACCGTTTGTGTTTCAGTCTCAAATAAAAGATATGGCTCGCAATTTTATAAACAATAGCGTTAATGCAAAAGTAGAATTTGCAGATGTAAGCTTGAGTTTCTTTAGCAGTTTTCCACAAGCTAATGTTACTGTAGACGATTTAGTTATTACGAACCTTGATCCTTTTGAAGGTGAAACACTAGCATCGGTTAAAAGTTTCTCTTTTGATATGTCTGTAAAAGAACTTTTTAAAAAAGCAGCCGATGGCCCTATTAAAATAAATGCCATTCATATAAATGAAGCATTACTAACATTAAAAACAAACACGTATGGTGATGTAAATTGGGATATTGCAAAAGAGACTGATTCTTCTGCATCACAACCTGAAGATTCTAAAAATAATTTTACGCTAGATATTGAATCTTATGGTATTAAAAATAGTGCATTAACGTATTTAGACGAACAATCTAACATTAAAATGTACATTACCGAACTTAACCATACCGGTAAAGGAACTTTTTCTGAAACTATTTCTGAATTAGACACAGACACCGAAGCGAACGTAACGTTTAGTATGGACAGCACAGAATACCTTAGTAATAACAAAGTTAAATTAGAAGCTTTAATTGACTTAGATTTAGAAAATAGCAAGTACACCTTTAAAGAGAACAAAGCTTTAATTAATAACTTACCAATAGAATTTCAAGGGTACGTACAACTTATAGAAAACGGCCAAGAGATAGATATAACCTTCGAAAACCCAGGCTCTACCTTTAAAGACTTCTTAGCTGTTATACCAGAAACATATTCTAAAAACATTAGTACTGTTGAAACCACAGGAAACTTTAAAATTAACGGAAAGATAAAAGGTCAAGTTACCGAAACGACCATACCAACATTAGACATTAAAATAGTTTCTAATAACGCGTCGTTTAAATATCCAGACCTTCCAAAACGCGTAGAGAATATTAGCATCGATGCTTCTATATTAAAC
>JAGPVI010000377.1 GCA_018067115.1 Bizionia sp.
TTCATTTAACTCCTCTTGTTTTTCTTTGGTATTTTCCTCTTCCTTTTGGTTAGCGAGCTCCTCTTGTTTTGCACCCAGCGTTTGTAATTCCTCAGCTATCTTTTCCATCTTTTTGCTAACGTAATAGCGCTTTGTTAATTCTAACAATTGCTCTAAACTTCGCTTTTGGTTTTTATTTTGCTTAGCGAGTTTGTCTATTTTATCCGATAGTTCTTCCTTAGATATTTTATCCTTAATTTTTTCTAGCTCTTCTAAAAGTTTCTCATCGCGTTTTAATTGTTCCTCATTTTCTTGTAAACGCTCTTTTAAATCTTCTTTAAATTGATCTTCTTTTTTGTTTTCTTTTTGAAAATCTTCTAAATTATCTTTCATCTTTTTATTAAATTCCTGCATCATATTTTCTTGCTGCTTTTGGCGTTTAATAAAATTTTCGAATTTCTTTTTATCATTAAAATTAAGCTCCGATTTTTCTTTTTGAGTTTTAGATAATTGTTCTAATTCCTTTTGCTGTTTGTCGAAATTGTCTAATGCTTTATTTAAACCTTGAATGGTTTCATTTTGTTCTTTTAGTTGCTTTTCTTCTTCTTCAATTTGCGTGCGTTTTCTATACGTAAAAACAGCACTTTTTGTACTTTTTGATCGATTAGATCCATCATTATCGAACACTTCAAAATACAATTCGTAGGCTACGCCCTCTTCTATATCTAAATCGTTGGGAAAAGCACTTATAAATTCGGCATAATTTCCAGATGCAATAGGAATCGCTTTCATTTCCTTTTTATCGCCGTTTTCGGTAGAATAATATACTAACCTCAATTTTGATAATCCGTAATCATCGCTAGCTCTACCATAAAAATAAAGTGTTTGAAGGTCTAAAGAATCGACTATCGTTTCAATGGTTAATTCTGGATATTGATCTTTTATAACTGAAATATTAAAGGCCAAATTCTCATAATCTTTTAAATTACTATTACTCGTTGTAATATTATAATCCATTCCATTAAACACGCGCTTACTTGCTTTAAACGTTTCTTTTTTTATGGCTTTAAAAGCAAGCGTATCGGTACTGTATAAAGTAACGCTCTCGGTAGCTTTTGTGGTTAATGTCCATATAATATTTGTACCCTGAGGTACCACAGCGCTACCAGTACTTTGTAATATTTCGTCTCGTTTATTGGTATATTTAGGGTAGTCTAATGCCATTTCAAAACTCAGCAATGTTGGTACTTCCACGACTTTTAAAGTATAGGGTTTAGAGTAAATACCGTTAGCTGTTAAACGAAACGTAATATCCGCTTTAGGTTGCTGGAATTCATATTCGAAAGCACCACTACCCTGTTGTTTTAAATAATAGGATTCGTTATTAAATTCTATTTCGGCCGATTCGGGAATAACGCTCCCATCGGTTTTTACAATTAAAGTAAACGATTGATTTTGGGTGGTTGATAACGGATTATTCAACACATAAAACTGAAAGGGTGCCGGCGCTTCATAGGCTGTTTTATAATTTACTACACGCTGATAACTGTCGCTAAACCAATTTAATTTTCCAAAAATGGCAACGCAGCAAATAATAGCCAACGGAATAGCTGCATATTTTAAATATTTAATGTTTTGTTTAAAATTGATAGCTAATTTAAAAGGAATAGGCGATAATTCTAAAGCTTTTTGATCGATACTTGCTAAAAGAAGTTCCGATTGCGAGCTTTCAGAATGCAACTGAAGCACATTTAACAATTTGTCGTTAACCTCCGGAAAATGATTCCCTATTAATTTGGACGCTTCCGTTGCATTAATACCTTGTTTAAGTTTAAACAATTTAGCTAAAGGCAATGTTATAAAACGATAAAATAAAGCGAGTTCTACTAGTATAAATAGCCAAAATAAAATGGTACGAGCCGTTGTATTTAGCCATAGTAAAGACTCTACAGATAAGGTTATTAAAAAATAAAGCAAACCCATACTAAAAAACAAAATCACTCCTTTTATGAGTTCATTGATATAGTATTTTTTAATAAACTGCTCAAGTTTATTATGTATGTTTTTAAAAGTGCCCAAATAGCCGTTGTTTAGCGTGTTTAACCTATAAAACTACAATTTTATTTTTTAGCAAATAAATAATTGCGTGTTAATTGTATCTTTGCAGTCTTAAACACAAAAAAATGTCTAAAAACGTTCGTGTGCGCTTTGCACCAAGTCCAACAGGACCTTTACATATTGGAGGTGTTCGTACTGCCTTATTTAACTATTTATTTGCGAAAAAACACAATGGAACTTTCGTATTAAGAATTGAGGATACCGATCAAAATCGCTTTGTAGAAGGTGCAGAAAAATACATTATTGACTCTTTAAACTGGTGCAATATTCCTTACGATGAAGGTCCAGGAAAAGAAGGAACATGTGGCCCTTATAAACAAAGTGAGCGCAAACATTTATACAAAAAATATGCCGATGAATTAATTGAAAGTGGTAATGCTTACTACGCTTTTGATACTCCTGAAGCGTTAGATTTACATAGAAAAGACCACGAATCTAAAGGTAAAACCTTTATTTATAATTGGCACAATAGAGAGAAACTGAGCAACTCATTATCTCTTACTGCTCAAGAAGTAAAGACAAAACTAGAGGCTGGAGACGAGTATGTTATTCGTTTTAAATCGCCGCAAGATGAAACTTTACATTTAAAGGATATTATTCGTGGAAATATAAAAATTGACACTAATATTTTAGACGATAAAGTGCTGTTTAAAAGCGACGGTATGCCAACCTATCATTTAGCCAATATTGTAGACGACCATTTAATGGATATTTCTCACGTTATTAGAGGGGAAGAATGGTTACCAAGTTTAGCATTACATATTCAATTGTATACTGCATTTGGTTGGGAAGCTCCAGAATTCGCTCATTTACCACTAATTTTAAAACCTACAGGAAAAGGAAAATTAAGTAAGCGTGATGGTGATAAATTAGGATTTCCTGTATTTCCATTAGAATACACATCTCCAGAAGGAGAGGTTTCTAAAGGGTACAAAGAAGAGGGGTATTTCGCAGAAGCGGTACTAAACTTTTTAGCCTTTTTAGGATGGAATCCAGGTACAGAGCAAGAGTTATTTGACTTAGATGGCTTAGTAAAAGCGTTCGAATTAGAGCGTGTAAACAAAGCCGGAGCGCGTTTTGATCCAGATAAAATAAAATGGTTTAACCACCATTATATGCAAGAGCAAAATGACGAAGCTATTGCAGAAGAGTTTCAAAAACAACATCAAGAATTAGCAACTATAGATGTTAATTACATTGCTTTGGTGGTTGGTTTAGTAAAGGAACGCGCCACTTTTATTTCAGATTTATGGGAATTGAGTAGTTATTTCTTTGTAGCACCAACAAGTTACGATGAAAAAGCGTCTAAAAAAGCCTTTAAAGAGGACACTAAAGACTTAATGCTTCAGTTGGTAGATGTTATATCTAATAATTTAGATTTTGAAGTAGACACCCTTCAAACTGAAATTAAAGGATGGATTACAGATAATAATATCAGTTTTGGTAAAATAATGATGCCTCTGCGTTTAGCTCTAGTGGGCGCTTTACAAGGCCCAGATGTGTTTGAAATTATGTATATGATTGGAAAACAAGAAACATTACAACGTATTGATAAAGTAATAGCTACCTTATAAACATTTGCTATACTATAACATTGAAAGCGAGTTCTCATTAGAGCTCGCTTTTTTTATGTCTAAAAAGTAACTTTAATTTCTTTTAAACTGATTTAGTGTAACGAAATCAATCATATCTACCACTAATAAAGAAAACAATTTATTTTTTGATTATAAATTATAAGCTAT
>JAGPVI010000378.1 GCA_018067115.1 Bizionia sp.
CTTTAATAATTTGTAAAGCCAATTCTTTAATAGAATCTATAATAGCTTCGAATTCCTTATTTTGAAGTGCAGGCTTTGCTTCTGGCATTTCGCGAACCGTGGCATTCATATAAGGCTCTTCGGTAATAACCTCGGCAATACTAAAGCGTTTTTTACCTTGAATAATTACAGTCGTGTTACCGTCGGGCATTTTTAAAACCTTTAAAATACGTGCAACCGTACCTACCGTATTTACATCTCCCGCTTTTGGGTCTTCTACAGACTCGTCTATTTGAGATACCACACCAATAACTTTGCTCCCTTTGTTAGCATCGTTAATTAGTTTTATAGATTTATCTCTCCCTGCAGTAATTGGAATTACCACTCCCGGAAATAACACCGTATTTCTTAATGATAAAATAGGTAATGTTTCAGGTAGTTCTTCCTTGTTTATTTTCTCTTCATCTTCCGGCGTCATTAAAGGAATTAATTCTGAATTTTCATCAAAATCCTGTAATGACAAACTGTCAAGACTTATTAAATTAGATTTCTTCATATGTTATATTAGGTCATTATGTCACTTCAAAAGAAGCTATCATAATTTATATCGTTTTACATTCTATAGAAACACTATCAATAGCACTGATTGGCAATTAGTTACCTATAATACTATTAGGTTTCACTTGTAAAAGTTCAAATTATATGCCGTTTTTAAAAAACATCTCATACTAACCACTTTAAACAAAAATTAAACTAACTTTTAAATACTTAAAAATAAGTGTAACAAATTAATAGTAACGCACTCTTTATAGTAAGAATTAATTTTTTTGACACTAACCAAACAAAATACCGAAGAGCTTATAGTACTCTGTAAGGCTAAAAACCAATACGCGCAATTGGAGATTTACAACAGATATTATGATGCGATGTATAATACGGCATTAAGAATTGTTAAAGACAGTTTTAATGCTGAAGATATTATGCAAGATGCTTTTTTACTCGCTTTTACAAAGTTAGACACACTAAAAGACAGTAACACTTTTGGAGCGTGGTTAAAGCGGATTGTAATTAATAAAAGTATTTATCATTTTAATAAAAACAAAAAAGAAAACACAACACCTCTAGACAATATGTTGTATAAAATTGCGGACAATGATGGTATTACTAGCGATTATGAGTATACTACTTTACAGGCCCAACAGGTAGTAAAAGTAATGCATACACTAAAAGATAATTACCGTATTGCGCTCTCATTGCATTTAATTGAAGGTTACGATTATGAAGAGATTAGCCAAATTATGAGTATCACGTACGCCAATTGTAGAACCACTATTTCTAGAGCCAAAGAAAGCTTACGCAGTAAAATGCATGCTTTATAATTAAAGTTCTTATGAAAAACGACAACTTAGAAACACTATTTAAAGATTTGCATCAAGATTTTAATGTCGAAATGCCAAATACTGGTCACCACGCTCGGTTTTTACAAAAACTAGAAGCACAAAATGCTTTGGGTACATTGCCAAATAGTACTATTAAGCGCGAACTTTGGAAACCAATTACAGCTATTGCAGCAACAGTTATTTTATTGGTAGCCTTAACTTTTGCTTTAAAGCCCCACAATTCCGTTAGTGATTTAGCTAATGTATCTCCAGAAATGGCCAATACCCAATCCTTTTTTACCTCGGTAATTACTGAAAAACTAAATACAATTAATAACGAAAAATCGCCAGAAACCACCCTGCTAATAAAAGATGCTATGGTACAAATGGGTGCTCTGGAAAAGGAATATAACCAATTGAAAATAGATTTAACAGAAAGCGGAAATGACAAACGTGTTATTCACGCTATGATTAATAATTTCTGGAATCGCATAAACCTGCTTAAAGAAGTCGTCGCTACTATTGAAGGCTTAAAAACTATAAACCACAACACAGATGAAATTACACTTTAAATACGCAATCCTACTCCTTTTAGTTCCCATAACCCTTTTTGCTAGCACTGATCAAGGCCGTTATAAAAAGGAAAAAACAATAACTAAATCGTTTACTGTTAGTGAAAACACAACATTAAAAGTAGATAATAGCTATGGGAACCTTAATGTGGTGACTTGGGATAAAAACCGAATTGAATTTGAAATTACCATTACCACTACCGGAGACAGTGAAGACAAAGTACAACAGAAATTAGATGATATCACCGTACAGTTTAGCAATTCTAATGATTATGTTTCGGCTATTACAAGGTTTAATAAAGAAAGATCGAGTTCCTGGTGGAAATGGAATTCTAACAACTCGGTAAATATGAAAGTGAATTATATTATTAAAATACCGATGACTAATAATGTAGATTTATCTAATGATTACGGTACCATAAACCTTGGAAAACTAAAAGGTAACGCCACCTTAAATTGTGATTACGGGAAGATTATTACCAAAGAGTTACTCTCTGATAACAATAACATCACTTTTGACTACTCTAACAATTGCTATTTTGAATATATAAAAGGCGGTAAAATTAATGCTGATTATAGTGATTTTACGATTTCTAAAACGAACAATATCCATATCGTTGCCGACTACACCAAATCTATAATAGATGTCGCAGAAAACGTCTCTTACAATTGCGATTATGGAGGTATTACTATTGGGAAAGCTAATAATGTAACTGGAGATGGCGATTACCTTACGGTAAAACTGGGTGAAATATATAATAATGTATCTATTGTTGCCGACTACGGCTCTATAAGCATCGATAAGTTGACCAAAAATGCTGGCTCGGTTAAAATAGATTCCGATTATGTCGGTATAAAAATTGGATACGACTTAGAGTACGCTTTTAATTTCGATATTCAACTGGATTACGGGAGTTTAAAAGATGCTGACGATGCGCTTCAGTTTAATAAAAAACGGGATGATTCGTCTTCAAAACATTACTCTGGTTTTCATTTAAGAGAAAACAGCTCTAATACCATTCGTATTAATTCAGATTATGGAAGTGTATCTTTCTATAAGCATTAAAACAGTAAACAT
>JAGPVI010000379.1 GCA_018067115.1 Bizionia sp.
ATGATAGAATAAACCAAGAAATTGTAGGCGGTAAAATTGCTATATTTAGTGTGGAAACCGACGAAGAACTTTATAGCTTTAAAACAGATAAAAACGGAGCATTCCGCTTTAACTCAAACTGTCGCGAAGATTATTATAGAGTAGAAGCTAGTAAAGAAGGGTATGAATCGGCATCGTTAATATATATTATCGAGTCTAATAACAATGATGATATCACTTTAGCATTTAGTCTTATTCCGCAATTCCCTTTAGTTAAAGAAGATGCTGCGCCAGTAGGAACAGATTTAACGCAATTATTAGATTTAGATCCTATATACTTCGATTTCGATAAATTTAATATTCGTCCAGATGCTAAAAAGGAATTAGAAAAAGTTGTTAGATATTTAAAAGCACACCCTAGTGTAAATTTAGATGTTCGATCGCACACAGATTCTCGCGGTAGTGAAATCTATAATATGGCACTTTCCGATAGAAGAAATGTAGCGACAAAACAATGGATTATTAAAAATGGAAATATTTCTAGTAATCGAATTTCAGGAAAAGGTTACGGAGAAAGTCAATTGGTAAACTCTTGTACTAATGCTGCAGAGTGTGGTGAGAAAGAACATCAAGAAAACCGAAGAAGTATGTTTATTATTTCATCGAATTAACAACTGTTTTTATCCTATTTATTTTACAAAAAGCATCTTCTAAATGAGGATGCTTTTTGGTTATAATACTTAAAGCTTAAAAATAAATTAAAAAGGATGTTTAATAAGGGCTATTTTGTAAATTTGAAAAAAACCATTTAAAAATTAATATGCTAGAAGAAAAGGTCATTTTAGTTAATGAAAAGGATGAACAAATTGGTTTAATGCCAAAAATGGAAGCTCATGAAAAAGCATTATTACATCGTGCTTTTTCGGTTTTTGTTTTTAACGATAAAAACGAATTAATGTTACAGCAACGTGCATTATCAAAATACCATACTCCTGGATTATGGACTAATACGTGCTGTAGTCACCAACGTGAAGGCGAAAGTAATTTAGAAGCTGGAAAACGCCGTTTACAAGAAGAAATGGGGTTTGTTACAGAACTTGAAGAACGCACTTCTTTTATATATAAAGCGCCATTCGATAACGGTTTAACCGAACACGAATACGACCATATTATGGTAGGCCATTATAATGATGAACCCAATGTAAATCCAGATGAAGTTGAAGCGTACAAATGGATGCTTTTAGAAGATGTTAAAGCAGATATGAAAAACAATCCTGATTTGTATACGGCCTGGTTTAAAATTATTTTTGATAAGTTTTACGACTTTATAAATATTGAAGATGAGAGTAACAGTAAGTAGAAAAGCACATTTTAATGCTGCGCATAGATTATATAGAAAAGACTGGACTGACGAAAAAAATGATGCTGTTTTCGGATTGTGTAATAACCCTAATTACCACGGTCATAATTACGATTTAATAGCTAGTGTTACAGGAGAGGTTGATGAAGAAACCGGCTATGTAATAGATATTAAAACATTAAAGGATATTATTAAAGCCGAAGTTGAAGATGCTTTCGATCATAAAAATCTTAATTTAGACGTCCCTGAATTTAAAGAATTAAACCCTACAGCTGAAAACATTGTTGTAGTAATTTACAATAAAATAAAACCTAAACTTAAAGAAGGCTTAGACTTAAAAGTCACACTTTACGAGACACCCCGTAACTTTGTAAGTTACACTGGGGAATAAACTGTTATTATGGCGCAAACCCTTTATCCGCTTAAATTCACTCCTATTTTAAAAGAGAAAATATGGGGCGGTACAAAATTAAAAACACTTCTTAATAGAGAAAGCGACCTCCCAAATATAGGAGAGAGTTGGGAGATTAGTGGGGTAAAAGACGATACTTCAATAGTAAGTAATGGTGCTTTTAAAGGTACTTCCTTAAATAGTCTGCAAAATTTATTAAAAGAAGAATTAGTAGGCGCTAAGAACTATAAGGTTTTCGGAGAGAAGTTTCCCCTTTTAATTAAGTTTATAGATGCCAAAACGGATTTATCTATTCAGCTTCACCCTAATGATGCCCTAGCTACCAAACGCCATAATTCTTTCGGTAAAACAGAAATGTGGTATGTTTTGCAAGCCAATGAAGACTCTAATTTAATAGTAGGGTTTAATCTAAAGGTGGATAAGGCTGTGTATCAAAAACATGTAAAAGAGAAAACACTTACTCAAATTCTTAATACAGAAAATGTTAAAGAGGGAGACGCCTATTTTATTGGTGTTGGCCGTATTCACGCTATTGGAGCAGGGGTTATGGTAGCCGAAATACAACAAACTAGCGATATTACGTACCGTATTTACGACTGGGATCGTGTAGACAAAAAAGGGAATCAACGAGAATTACATACCGAATGGGCTTTAGAGGCTATCGATTTTAATATGGAAAATGATTTCAAATTATCGTATTCCAAGACTAAAAATGAAACTCATAAGATTGTTAGCTGTAACTATTTCACAACTAATTACATTCATCTTGAGAACGAAACGTTAAATAAGTCTAATACTTACGATTCATTTATAGTATATATGTGTGTGGATGGTGAAGCAACCATTACTTATAACAACGAAAAAACAGAATTAATTAAAGGAGAAACCGTTTTATTACCGGCAGCACTCTTAGAATATGAAATTACCTCAAAAAAAGGTAAACTATTAGAAGTTTATGTGTAATTTTGCACTCAAATTAAATTAAAGAATATTATGGCAAACAAAAGAGACCTTAAAAAAGATATAAACTACGTATTAGGAGATATTATCGAAGCAGTTTATGTATGGCAATATACTAACGCAGAAAAAGACCCTAAAGCTAGTGAAGCGATTATAGATGAGGCAATCGTAACTTTTGACGAATTAATAGTAAAAGTTAATGATAGAAAAGTTGAGGACAAAAAAGCTCACTTTAAGGCAATTAACACTGAACTTGAAGCGAAGGGCCGTGCGTTAATTGAAAAAATTAATAATTTAGCATAAATTTTTGCAGAAAAAGTTTGCAGATATAAAATTCAATACTATATTTGCACTCGCTTTGCCGATGTAGCTCAGCTGGCTAGAGCAGCTGATTTGTAATCAGCAGGTCGTGGGTTCGAGTCCCTCCATCGGCTCAAAGTTAAAACCACTCTTTTTAGAGTGGTTTTTTTGGTTTTATACCTTTCGTAACAAGGTAATAACAATCCGCATATTTAGGTCTAAAAAGTTAGCCGTTCAACTGCACGAGCCAGATAAATAAAACCATAAAAACTTATACTGCTTACATTAGTTAAAATGTATTGCCTTATTAAAACCTGAGATTCTAAATTTGCCTGATCATCTAAGTTCTAAGATGCAAATTAAGTCTCTATCGAGTAGCACTTGATAGATGAAAGAACAATTAAAAACACAGCTAG
>JAGPVI010000136.1 GCA_018067115.1 Bizionia sp.
ATGGCATCCTTTTATTTAAGTGATGAGCAATGGAGTCAAGGTGAAGAAATTTCGCTTTTTGATATGAGCGACAGCGGTAGCGATGTAAGATTAATGAACGAAACCAACCTTTCGGACACTATACACGAAGCGCAAACAAAATTGATTTATGTTTACGACTTTCTAAGTATGTGGACGTTTTTTGTAGAACTTGCTGAAATTGCAGAAGAAACAGAAGGTGTAGATTACCCAAACTTAATGTTCGTAAAGGGTCAAGTACCAGATGAAGCGCCAGATAAAGTGTTTGAAGCTGAAAACTTAGATGAAGACGATGATTATGATGAGTTTGATGACGATTTTGATGTTAACGATTATGACAATTTAAATTTTGACGAAAACTGGAATTAAAAAACCACAACACGTCACAACATACTAAAGTCTTTATAAGAAGACTGAAGCTGAAAATAACGAGCATATTGCTTTTTATTTTCAGCTTTTTTTATGTCCAAATAGTAGCAATAAAAAAGATAGAATGATTACTTTAGAAAAATTAAAAATCACTTTACTTTAAAACGATGTAACAAAATGATCGTAGTATCGTCTTATTTTTAACTCACCAAAAACCAATTATCTTGAGCACCATTCTTACCATTACTAATTTAACGAAGAAATACGGACTACTTACCGCGGTTAATAATTTATCATTTACTATTAAAAAAGGTAATGTTTACGGCATTCTAGGCCCAAACGGAAGTGGAAAATCTACAACATTAGGTATTGCACTAAATGTGGTTAATAAAACCAGTGGCGATTTTAAATGGTTCGATGGTAATGTTACTACCCACGATGCCCTTAAAAAAGTAGGTGCTATTATCGAGAGACCTAATTTTTACCCGTACATGACGGCATATAAAAATCTAGAATTAGTATGTAAAATTAAAGGTATCGATACGTCTAAAATTTTAGAAAAATTAGAGCTAGTTGATTTAATAGATAGAAAAGACAGCAAGTTTCAAACCTTTTCTTTAGGAATGAAACAACGCTTAGCCATAGCTTCTGCCCTACTAAACGACCCAGAAATTTTAATTTTAGACGAACCAACTAATGGATTAGATCCTCAGGGGATTCATAAAATTAGAGCATTAATTCAACTCATTGCCAGTAACGGTACAACTATTTTATTGGCGTCGCATTTATTGGATGAAGTCGAAAAAGTATGTACCCACGTCGTTGTACTTAGAAAAGGAGAGAAATTATATTCTGGACGTGTAGACGAAATGATTTCTAGTCACGGTTTTTTCGAACTTAAAACTGAAGACAGCCAAAAACTAGTGTCTTTTTTAGAGGCGCACCCATTAATTTCAAAAACAGTAAAGAAAGACGATATGGTTACTGCCTTTTTAAAAGAGCCTATATCTGCATCAGAATTTAATAAGCAACTTGTTAATTCTGGTATTTTTCTTTCGCATTTGGTAATGAGAAAAGAAAGTTTAGAAGAACAATTCTTAAAACTAACCGACAACACTTCAGCCTAAAAAAACCTTCTGAACACGTTTCAGTAAAACTCTTATATATGTTACGACTTTTAAATATAGAATTTATAAAATTATGGAATAATAGAGCGAGTAAAATACTCATCCTTGCCTATTTTATTCTATTATCTTGCATCGCGCTTATATCGGCAATAAAATTCGACTTCGGCTTTTTCAGATTTCACTTAGCCGAACAAGGTATTTTCAACTTTCCATTTATTTGGCATTTTAACACCTACGTTGCTGCTGCATTAAAATTTTTCTTAGCCATCGTTATTGTTAGTATGATGGCCAATGAATACAGTAATAAAACTATTAAACAGAACCTAATAGACGGTTTAAGCAAGAAGGAGTTTATCTTATCTAAATTTTTAACCGTTGCGGCTTTTGCTCTTATTTCGACAATTTTTGTGTTTTTTATCTCACTAATCTTAGGCTATATTTTCTCTAGTTTTACAGAAGCTAGTATTGTATTTTCTGATTTAGAATATCTATTTGCCTTTTTTGTAAAGCTATTAGGCTTCTTCTCTTTCTGTCTGTTTCTAGGGATTTTAATAAAACGTTCTGCTTTTGCTTTGGGGTTTTTATTTGTGTGGTATATGGCTGAAGGATTTGCAAGAATCGTTTTAAATTTATGGGATAAAACTTCAGAATACGCAGACACTATCACGCAATTTTTCCCTTTACAATCTATGTCTAATTTAATTAAACAGCCCTTTTCAAGATTAGGAGCCGTTAAAGAAATGGCCAACCAAGTTGGGGAGCAATTCGATTTTGATTATGTTGTTCATTGGTACGATATTGCTATTGTATTCGTTTGGACAGCCATTTTTATTATGTTTTCTTATAGGTTATTACAAAAAAGAGATCTATAATATCGTAATCAGGAAAAAACCCTACTAAAACCACTCATATTTAACAAAAGTACTGTTATAGTTTTATTTTTAAAATGATACCTTTGATAGCTACTGCTATATTTTAAAAATGAAGAATAATCTTATACTATTATTTCTGTTAAGTTTTGTTTTTACTTACGGACAAAACGAAGCGTCGAACTGGTATTTTGGTGATAATGCCGGAATAAACTTC
Organism: Bizionia sp.; assembly: GCA_018067115.1. Classification (GTDB taxonomy): domain Bacteria; phylum Bacteroidota; class Bacteroidia; order Flavobacteriales; family Flavobacteriaceae; genus Bizionia. The sequence continues at coordinate 2,601 of JAGPVI010000136.1, forward strand.
GATACAAACACAGGAACTATTACCGCTTTATCCGATGGACAATTAGCCACGGTTGAAGGTTGTACAACAATATCTGACGGCAACGGAAACTTGGTAATGTACACAGATGGCACAACCGTTTATAATGCCAACCATAATACAATGACCAATGGTACCGGGCTTTTTGGGGACGCTTCAAGTTCGCAGTCTGCCATAATAGTTCCTAAACCTGAAGACCCTAATATTTACTATATTTTTACGGTTGGTTCTAATCAAAACCCTACAGGATTAAATTATTCCATTGTCGATATGACGGCCATTAATGGCAATGGTGCCGTCACTAATAAAAATATTAATTTATTAGCCGCCTGTTCAGAAAAAATCTCTGCAGTACTAAAAGATTGTATTACAGGGAATATCTGGGTTATTGCCTTTTCTAGCAATACGGGGAATAGTACAAATGGTATGAATACCTTTCACGCTTACGAGGTCTCTAATTTAGGAGTCAATACTACCGCCATTACATCTAGTTTAAATGTAAGTGTAAATGATACGCGTGGGAATTTAAAATTTTCGCCTGACGGTAACCGATTAGCCTGCGCAAATGCGCAAGACGGTTTATTTATTGCTGATTTCGATAAACAAACAGGTCTTGTTACTAATCGTCAGTCTCTTCAAATAAGCACTCCAAATAGCAACAGGCCGTACGGTGTAGAATTTTCACCAGACAGTCAATTACTATATGTAACCTCATCTAACGATTTTTTTCAAAGTCCATCAGAAAATAATAATCCTAACAATCATAAATCCTCTCTTATACAGTACAATTTAGGAGTCAATAATATTTCTGGAAGCCAAATTGTTCTTGACGACCGGACGTTGTATCGTGGTGGTTTACAATTAGGCCCAGACGG